>CAKVCS010000043.1 GCA_934725785.1 uncultured Bacteroidales bacterium
GCCGCGGTGGTGGAGTTCGCGGGCGGTGTTGTGGCTGCCGTAGGCGAATCGGGTGGGGAGTGCAGCCTGGTGCGGGTGGCGGGGGGGGAGGCTCTCGCTGTCGCGTCTCCCGTCTCCTCATTCATGGGTCTCGCCTCGAGCGGTTCCCGCCTGGCTGTCGCCTCGGCGGGGCGGGTTGACGTTCTCGGGGAGGACTTCCAGCTCGTCTCGTCAATCAGCCGTGTGAGCGGGTCGGGCGGTGAGAGCGTGGTCGACTCTCCGTCTTTCCGCTCCGCATGCTTCATGCCCGATGGCTCCCTCGCCATGGCGGACTCCGGCTCCGGCCTCGTCGTCTGCTCGCTGTCCGCCGTGGGGCGGTCGTGGCGACCAGCCGGGCCTGCCGACAGCAATGTGTCCGACCTTTTCTGCTTCGGCGGCGACGTCTACGTCGGTGGCCCTGGCCGCTCTTCGGCTTTTGGCGCTCAAGGCAACGTGACCTCTTTCTCGGTGCTCCATGGCGGCGGGTGGACCTCGTCTCGCGCCTCGTCATATGCCGATGGCCGCGACCCGGTCTTCTTTGCGGCCAATCCCGTCACCAAGCGCGTCTATCTCTCGACGTTTGGATCCGGCGTGTTCGAGATTGAGGACTACGCTCTCGGCGGCAGGTTCTCGTCCGACAATTCGCCTCTCGACCCCGCCTATGGCAACTACGTCCTGACCGATGCCATGGTGGTGGATAAGGATCAGAACCTCATTGTAATGAACGCCTCAGTGTCCGACGGTGTCAAGGTGATGGATAAGGATGGCAACTGGTATTCCTACTCTTACGGCCCTATGTCCGGGAGTCATTCCACCCTCGGCATGGTTGTGTCGCAATCTGGCAACGTCTGGGTGTGGTCCTCGCGAATGAACATCCCATACACATGCGTGTTCAACCTCAACGGCACGCCCGAGACGGGCGATGACGACTTGTTCATGACGACGCCCGGCACAGGCGCCGACTCCCAGGCCAATTGCCTTGGCACGTTCACTCTTACCGATGCCGAGTCGGGCGAGACGGTCGGCTCGCGCGTGACGGCTGTCGCCCCCTCGGCCGACGGCTCAGTATGGCTCGGCACGACGGGTGGAATACTCGTGACGAACGATGACAAGACCTTGCTCAAGACCGGCGAGGTCTCGTTCAGCCGCATAAAAGTGCCGCGCGGCGATGGCTCGGGGCTGGCCGACTACCTGCTCGACGGGCAGTTCGTCAACGACATTAAGGTCGATGGGGCCGACCGCAAGTGGGTTGCCACGGAGAACGGCGTCTACCTCGTGAGCTCCGACGGGCTCAGCACAATTCACCACTTCACTAAGGACAACAGTCCCCTGCCGACCAACTCGGTGGCGCGCGTGGCAATACGCCAGACCGATGGAGAGGTCTTTTTCTCGACGGGTCAGGACGTCGTCTCATACAGGGGCGACGCCATCACGCCGGCCGCCAGGCTCTCCGGCATTCGCGTATACCCCAACCCCATAAGCGTCTCGGGCAACCCTGGCTACGTGACCATGACGGGTTTCGAAGCCTCGTCTCCCATTTTTATCACCGATGCCGCGGGTCACCGTGTCTATCGGGCCACGTCGCTTGGCGGCATGTCCCGCTGGGATCTTAGGCGCGAGGGCGGCGGCCGTGTTGCCAATGGGGTCTACATAATATGGGCGACAAGCTCCGATGGCAGTAACAGCGCGGTGGGTAAGATTCTCGTGACCGAGTAGTGTGTTTGCGCTTTCCCATTCGCGCATACCGATGACGCCGCCCCGGGGATTTTGCCCTGGGGCGGCGCCATAGCTTATGTCGTCCGCCTGCCTAAGAAAGGAGCAGTGCGCCCTCGTCTCCCAAGGTCGAGCCGGCGCCGTCTTGGCTGCCAGCCCATAAACCATTGTCAATGAGGTGCTTTTTGAGTATGAGAAAATACGTCAGCGGAAACTCGCCCGTCTGCCACATCTGGTGGTAGTTCAGCAGCCCCATGCCTTTTATGAAGCCGTCCAGCTCATGAGTCACGCAGCTCACGAACTCGTCAATGCCGCACTCCCCGTTCACCACCTCGACCTCGTCGTCGCCAAAAAATTCGCAAGACTGCGTCACGCGTATGCGCAGCGTGCCGTCGTGCAGGGCGGTGAGAGTCCAGTCGTAGCTCTCTTTCTCGGAGTACCAAGTGAAGGCGGCGGTGTTGCTGCCGTCCCACAAGTGGGCGGGGTTGGTCAGCAGAGACGCCACGGCCACGAGCATATCGGCCAACGGGTTGCACACGTTGGTCAGCTCAAACTCAGTCTCAATGTCGTCGGTGACGTACGTGGCCAGCGCGACGCCCGGCTGGCAGAGGCTGAATGAGAATTTCTGGTGAGTGATGCGGCTCATCTTTGAGTTTTCGACACTTAAAATTATTAAAAAGGTCGAAATAAACCACTATGGTTGCTCTGTTTTAATCTTTTGCGCATTTCTTCGGGGGGCCGGTGTAGGCTAACCTATCGGGCGCGCGTAGTCGTCCACGTCCTTGGCGGTGATGTCGTTTGCCGCCAGGATGGTCAGTCTCTCCATCACGTTGCGGAATTCGCGTATGTTGCCCGTCCAGTTTATCTTCTTGAGGGCCTCAATGGCTTCGCCGGTTATCTTTTTCTCCGGCACGTTGAGCTCCTGCGCCACGTTGGCGAGGAAATAGTCGGCGAGGGCGGGAATGTCGTCGACGCGCTCGTTGAGCGACGGCACGTTGATTATTATGACGCTCAGTCGGTGGTACAGGTCTTCCCTGAAGTTGCCAGCCTTTATCTCCTCGGCCAGGTTCTTGTTCGTGGCGGCCACCACGCGCACGTCCACCTTTATGTCTTTGTCTCCGCCGACCCTCGTTATGGTGCTCTCCTGCAGGGCGCGGAGCACTTTGGCTTGCGCCGGCAGGCTCATGTCGCCAATCTCGTCGAGGAAGAGCGTGCCGCCCGAGGCCTGCTCGAAGCGCCCTATGCGCTGCTTGACGGCCGAGGTGAACGCCCCCTTCTCGTGTCCGAAGAGTTCGCTCTCTATCAGCTCGGACGGTATCGCCGCGCAGTTCACCTCGACGAATGGGCCTTTCGCCCTGGGGCTGTTCTGGTGGAGTGCGCGCGCCACGAGCTCTTTCCCCGTGCCGTTTGGCCCGAGAATCAGGACTCGCGCGTCGGTGGCGGCCACCTTTCCTATCATGTCGCGCACTTTGCGCATCGGAGCCGAGTCGCCTATCATGTCATAGGTGTGTTCCACCTTTTTCTTGAGAGTCTTCGTCTCGACCACCAGCGCGCCTTTCTCCACGGCGTTCTTTATCGTTATGAGCAGTCGGTTCAGGTCGAGCGGCTTCTGGATGAAGTCATATGCGCCCCTCTTTATGCTCTCCACGGCCGTGTCTATGTCGCCATGCCCCGATATCATTATCACGGGGCACTCCGGTTTCGCCTCGCTCAGCTTGGCCAGCACCTCCATGCCGTCCATGGCCGGCATTTTTATGTCGGTCAGCACGGCGTCATAGTTCCCCTCGGAGAACGCGGCCACGCCCTTGGCCCCGTCTTCCGCGGTGGTGACTTCGTAGCCCTCCATGGTCAGGATGTCCGCGAGGGTGTTGCGGATGCTCCGCTCGTCGTCTATAACAAGGATGTTTGCCATCTCACTATGCGTTTGCTTTTCAGGCCATCCCTATTCGGTGGCGAAGTTGAGGACTGAGCCCTGCTTGAGGGCGAAGCCGCACTGGTAGAGCCTCTCCATCTTCAGCTCGGTCAAGACGAAGTTGATGAATATGGCGCCCGGCACGATGAGGTCGATCCTCGCCTGGTCCATGCGGCCCATGGCCTTGCGCTCCTCGGCCGTCGAGCCTATGAGTTTGCGGAAGGTCTCGTCGAAGCTTGGCAGTGGAATCTCGTAAGACGTGGAGAGGGCCACGTTGAGCAGCGGGTGGTTGCGCGCCGCCACGAGAGCCGCCACCGTGTCGAACGACCCTGACGTGCCGACGAGGGTGGATGTGGGGTAGTTCCTTATGGCGTCATACAGGTTGGCTCCCTCTTGGCTCAGCCCCTGGCGGATGTAGGCCTCTATGGCCATTATCTCCTTGTGGGTTATGGGGTCCGACGGGTGGAACTTGTCAAGTATGCGGGCCATGCCCAGCTCGTAGCTGTGGGCCCACGCCACTCCGTCCTTGTTGGCTATGATGAATTCGCAGCTCCCGCCGCCAATGTCGAGTATCAATACGCGCTCGCGCCCGAGGGGCATCACCTGCTTCACGCCGTCGAATATCATGCGCGCCTCCTCGTCGCCTGTTATTATCTTTATCCCGAACCCGTATTTCTCCTCGACCGCCTTCGAGAAGTCGGACGCGTTGGCCGCGTTGCGCATGGCGGACGTGCCTATGGCTATTATCTTGTCCACCTTGCCAAGCGACGCGAGCGTCTTCATGTGCGTGTCTATGGCGTCGAGCCCGCGTTTTATGGCGTCGGGTGCCAGGCGGCCGTCGTTTATCCCGCCTTGGCCGAGCCGCGCCGTCACCTTGGTGCTGCTTATTATGTTATACGCGCCGTTGGCCTTGGTGTCGGCCACGAGCAGGTTTATGGTGTTGGTCCCGATGTCTATTATCGCTACTCTCATTCTTCTGGTCCTTTGTCTTTGAGTGTCTTTTGCGCTGGTGGCGTCAGTTCTCCTGCGTCAGCCGGTCCCTGTCGCCCTTTGTCCGCGGCGCGGAGTCTCCGCTGTTGGCCTCGGCCTCCACCTCGTCGGGTGTGGAGGGCAGCCTGCGCCCTCCCATTACCCGGCATCCGTCTTTTGTTATCACGAGGTCGTCCTCTATCCTTATGCCGCCGAAGTCCTTATACGCCTCCAGCTTGGCAAAGTTGACGAATTCTTCGCATATGTGGCCGGCCTTCCACCTGTCTATGAGTTCGGGGATGAAGTATACGCCCGGCTCGTCGGTCACGCAGAACCCTTCCTGGAGCCTTCGCCCCAGGCGCAGTGCCGAGAGCCCGAACTGGCTGCTGCGGCTCACTTCGTCGTCATAGCCGACGAGGTCCTCGCCGTAGTTCTCCATGTCGTGGACGTCCAGGCCAAGCATGTGGCCTATGCCGTGGGGCATGAAGAGGGCTTGCGCGCCGGCGGCCACGGCCGAGTCTGTGTCTCCCCTCATCAGGCCTATGGCCTTCAGACCTTCAACGATCACGCGGCTCGCGAGCAGGTGCATGTCCTTGTATAGCACGCCGGGCCTGGCCGCGGTTGCCACTGCGTTGTTGGCCGCGAGCACTATTTCGTACACTTCGCGCTGGCGCGCGGAGAATCGCCCGCCGACGGGCGTGGTGCGCGTGTTGTCCGTCGCGTAGTGGTTAGGGCTCTCGCAGCCGGCGTCGACGAGCAGCAGCCTCCCCGTCTCCATCGGGTGGATGTAGCCGTGGTTGTGCAGTGTCTCGCCGTGGATGGTGCAAATGGTTGGGAATGAGACTGGCCCGCCCCCCTTTAGGGCCTCGTATTCTATGCGGGCCATTATGTCGTTCTCGGTGCACCCCTCGTGCGCCATGCGCATGGCGGCGGTGTGCATGGCGTATCCGAAGGCCATCTGGCGGTCCATGTCCTCAATCTCGCACTGCTCTTTGACCGAGCGCAGCCTGACGAGGGCTTTGACAAGCTCAGCGGAGCCGCCCTCTCTCGCCTCGGCGGGCGTCCGCGAGGTCAGCTCGGCAATCTTTATGGTGGTCACGCCGCGGTATGGCGGCACGTAGTGCACCCTTCTTCCGCCTGCCGACGCCCGTCTTACGGCGTCTGCCAGGTCGGCCGCCGGGCGCGTCTTGGCCACGCCGACTCTCGCGGCCCTGTCCGTCACGCTCTCCATGGGGCCGGTCCAGACAATGTCGTCCATGCTCACGTCGTCGGCGAAGATGGTTGTCTCGCCGGTCGCCGTGTCCATCAGGGCGGCGAGCCCTGGCGAGTCGAGTCCGAAGAGGTACAGGAATGTGCTGTCCTGGCGGAAGCGGTATTGGTTGTCGTGGTAGTTGAATGGCGCGTCGTCGTTGCCGACGAAGAGCATCAGGCTGTCTGGCATCAGGATTGAGAGCCGGTCTCGGCGGCTGGCGTAAGTGCTTGTGCTGAACATGTCTTGGAGGTTGGCGGTTTTAATGCGCGTCGCCTTGTGAGGCGGCTTTATCTTTTTGTGTGTATGTCTTTTATCATGAGCTGCACGACGGGCCTGCCGCGGTAGACGTTGCGGTCTATCGTGTAGCAGACGTCGAACTGCCCGTCCTCAATCTGGCGGTACATGTGTCCGAGCCCGAACCCGATACCAGTGCGGACGTCGCGCCCGTCGGCCTCTATCATGTCGAGCTTCAAGTGCTGGCGGGCGTGGCCGAATACCTTCGATGTGCTGTAGTCGTAGACGCCGCGCGTGGCGAAGACGGGCTTCTCGTTGCACGGCCCGAATGGCGACATCTTCTCGAGCTCGTGGATGAGGTTGCGGTCTATGTCCGCCAGGCTTATCTCCATGTCTATGTTTATGGCGGGCGTGGGGTCGGCTTGTGGCGTGTTCGCCTCCACGTATGCGCGGAATCTCTTTGTGAACTCCGGCACCCTTTCAGCCCTCAGTGTCAGCCCGGCCGCGTGGGTGTGGCCCCCGAAGTCCTCCAGCATGTCGGCGCACGCCTCTATGGCTTTGTAGAGGTCGAAGCCCTCGACGGACCTTGCGCTGCCTGTGGCCATCCTCGGGTCGGCCTGCGACCTTGTCAGCACCACGGCCGGCCTTGCGAAGGTCTCGGTCAGGCGCGACGCCACGATGCCTATGACGCCTTTGCTCCACGTGGGCCTGTAGACCACTATCGAGTTGGCGTCGCGCTGGTCGTCGCTGCCGTCCACCATGTCCATGGCCTCGCGCGTTATCTCGCGGTCGACGTCTTTCCGCTCGTCGTTGCTGTCGTCCATGTGGCAGCTCATGCTCATGGCCTCGACCGCGTCGGTGGCAATGAGCAGCCGCACGGCGTCCGCCCCGTTGCCCATACGCCCCGCGGCGTTGATGCGCGGCCCTATCTTGAATACTATGTCGCTAATCCCGGCGTGGGGGGCTTCGACTCCCGCCACGTCCATTATGGCTTTCAGTCCCACGCTGGGGCGGGTGTTGAGCCTCTTGAGCCCCCAGTAGGCGAATATCCTGTTCTCGCCCCTCATGGGCACTATGTCCGAGGCGATGCTGATGACGAGCATGTCGAGATGCTCTGTCAGCTCGTTGATGTCCATCCCCTTACTGATGTAGAGGGCCTCCATCAGCTTATACCCCACTCCGCAGCCCGAGAGGTCCTTGTCGGGGTATCCGCAGTCGGGCCTCTTGGGGTCCAGGCACGCCACGGCGTCGGGCAGAGTGTCGCCCGCCATGTGGTGGTCGCATATTATGAAGTCTATGCCCATCCGCCTGGCCTCGCTCATGCGGTCCACCGCCTTTATGCCGCAGTCGAGGGCTATCACGAGGCTGAAGCCGCCATCGCGGGCGAACTCCAGCCCGCGCCGCGATATGCCGTAGCCCTCCGCGTAGCGGTTCGGGATGTAGAACCCCAGGCGCTCCGCCGTGCCCTCTATCCGGCGCATGGTCTTGTAGACCAGGGCCACGGCCGTGGCCCCGTCGACGTCATAGTCGCCATAGACGAGGATCTTCTCGCCGCTGTGAAGGCTGCGGAGGAAGCGGCTATGGAGGCTGTGGAGACCGGCCCCCTGACCGAGGAGCGCCGTCAGGAGCTGCTGAAGATCCGCCGTGACGGCCTGAACG
>CAKVCS010000044.1 GCA_934725785.1 uncultured Bacteroidales bacterium
GCTGTGTTCTCGCCGCCGTAGCACCCGTTGCCGCCCCCCTCGTTGTTGTAGGTCACATTGTTGAAATACTCAATGTATGACACGTAGTCCTCGCCGCGGGAACCGTTGAAACGGCAGCTTCGCCTCAGGTTGTTGGCCAGCAGGTTGTGGTGGTAGGTGGCAGGCGAGCCCCCCCACTGGCAGCCGTATCCGCGCGCGCCTTTGGAGTGGCCGGCGTCATATAGGCCCTCATGCACAATGGAGTATTGGACTGTGAGGAAGTGGCTGTCCTGCGTGTCGAAGTTCTCCTCGACCGACCATCCGAACGTGCAGTGGTCGAAAATGAAGTTCTGGCAGTTCTCGGCTCCGCATGCGCTCTCGGCGTACACCTCGCCCGCGCTGTTTTTCTGCCCAATGCGGAAACGGACGCCGCGCACAATGAAGTTCTGGCTGCCGCCAAAATTGACCTTGTCGCGTGTGATGACAATGCCGTCGCCAGGGGCGGACTGCCCCGCGAGGGTCCAGTCATTCCTCTTGACATTGAGCGGCGCGCTCAGCGCAATCTCTCCCGAGACGGAGAACACGATGGTGATCGGCTCGCCGGGGTACTGTTCGAAAGCCCAACGGAGCGACCCCTCGCCGCCATCGGCCAGCGAGCTTACGTAAACAACCCGTCCGCCTCGACCGCCAGAGGCCAGCTTACCGAAACCGCCCGCGGTAGGGAACGCGAGCATCGGCTTGGAGGCCGTGGCGGCCGCCGACACACCGCGGCTGCTTATAGACAAGACAGTGTACGTGTCATCGGGATTGGTGATGTCGCACGAGTTGCCGTCCGTGATGAAGACGTCAAACTCGCCATTGCGGAGGATGATGTAGCCCACGGAGGCATCGGCCGCCTGCCACTTGACAGAGCCGCCGACAACCTCGGGAGACACGGGCTTGGCCGCGCCCAGCAGCGAGACAGGCGTGAAGGCCTCCTTGCCAGACATGGCAGAGAAGAGGAACTTTGGGGTGAAATATTCACTGACCTCGCCGGCAGATGCCTGCGAGCTCCATGCGACTCGGCCGCTGACGTCGGCCTCTGCCCCGGCGGACGTCGTGCTGCCATACTCGAGGAAACTGACGTCCGTGCTGTTCCATTCCTTCCAGCCAGCGGGGGCGATGTGCGCCCCGAGGGCGCAGCCAATGTACATGGCCCCGCCCTTCTCTTTCCAAGGACGGCCGAGATAGCAAGAGCCGTCGGCCACGCCCTGCGACGCCGTAAGGGCGCAATTGGCGAAGAAGAGTCCGCAATATGTGACATCGCGGCCCAAGCCGTCATAAAGCGCACGAGAGAGGCAGAGGCTGGCGTCGGCCGGCGCGGCGACGTAGCCGGCTCCCGCGCTGCGGACCTCGCACCCCTCGAACCATACGAGCCCGGAGTCGTAGATGAAATCGACAGCCCCCTCGACCAGGCAATTAGCGAAGTATCCGCGCCCGCCGGCATTGCTCTTGAACGTGTCCTGCCAGCCTAAGATGTCGCAATTGCGGAACATATAGGCGTCGCCGCCCACATACAGGGCCTCGGCCTGACCAGCGTTGCCGCTCGTGTTGCGGATGGTCAGATTCTCAGCATAGAACTTGTCGGCGTAGACGCACAGGGCGGCGCACTCATAATATTGCGCGTCGCCGCTCCCGCGGCTGACGGACGATGACAGCACCGTCTCCCCGCGGCTCTCGCCGATGAGGCTTATGTACTTGTTCTTGGCGGAAGCGGAGCCGATGACGACGTGCTCGTCATACACACCTTTTCTGACGAATATGATGCCTCGCCACCCCGCCTCGACGGCGTCGACCGCCGACTGGATGGT
Organism: uncultured Bacteroidales bacterium; assembly: GCA_934725785.1. Classification (GTDB taxonomy): domain Bacteria; phylum Bacteroidota; class Bacteroidia; order Bacteroidales; family Marinilabiliaceae; genus W3P20-009. Next base: position 1,830 of record CAKVCS010000044.1, read on the forward strand.
CTCGTAGTCGCCCGTGCCGTCTTGCGCCACGACGAAGAAACTCGTACCCGCGTAGGAGTCTTGCGCGGCGGCCTCCTCTTCGGGCGATTCGAACTGCCCGTATGTGAACTCGCCTATGTCCCCAATTCTGTTGTCGCGCGCATATTGCGCCTGCTCGGCGGATATGTCACCGCCGAATATCCTGATTTTGTGAATCTTGACCGGCTGCCATTGCGCCGCAGTGTCAGTCTTCACGCCGGCGAAAATGTTGTTGCCCTCGGCATCGGTCTGGAAAGTGTTGCCGCTGTCGCCGTCGCCGTCCCATATCCGCCAGCGGAGCGACACGTCGGCCGCCTTAATCTCGTTGTCCATAAAGTAGCCTTGATCGGAGAAGACAGTGTAGCCATTCTTCTGGCGATTGCTGCCCATCCAGACGAGCGGCCTCCAGTCATCGGCGCCGACCTTGACGTCGCACTTGACGCCGCGCCCCCAGGCGGAGGACGACCACGCCCACTGCACGCGGTCGACGTAAGGTATGTGGTCAATCTCGACCCACCCGTGGGACGAGACGACGTTGCCGGCCCCATCGGCCTGCGCGGCGTCGCGGCACAGGTGGGCGAAACCGGCCTCGCCATATGTTGGCGCGCCATTGGCGTCCCACTCCACGTTGTCCTCAATCATCACCGTGTGGCCCTCGGACTTCCAGTCGTTGCTCTTGTTGAGCTTCTTGTCTCCATAGGCCAGCCGCGCGAAGGCGGCGGTCGTTCCGGCCTTGCCACCAAAAGAGTTCTTGTTGGCGAACGTCGTGTTGTGGAAAAGCAGCGGGTAGGTGACCCCGCTTTTTTCCCCGCCGGACCACACGGGGACCTCTATTACCCCGTTGTAGTAGCCGCCATCCGAGAGCGACGGCGTCTCTATGCCCGTCTTGCCCCTCCACGTGTTGGGCATGTCGGCGTCGGAGAAGTTGATGTCGATGACCTTACCAGTCGTAGTCACTTCAGGCCATTGCTCCACCACGCAGGGCGGATCGTACTGCTGCGCCGAGCCCAACAGGGGGACGGCGAGCGAAAATAGCAGGGTGGTAAATTTTGATGGAAACATTTGTTGTTGGTAATATTGTCCGACACTTGGTTGAAGCGCAGCCGCCGAGAAAAGGCCCAGGCATCCGCTCTTTTGTTAACTATGGCAAAATTAGCGCAAAAAGAGCAAAGGCAACTGACGCATAGCAGAATTAAGGCTCACACGAGGAGACATTTGTCACAACAACACGCCGTATCTGGCCAAGATGACGTCTGGAGGCCGGCTTACGACTATTTTTTGGCATACACGCCCCTTGAATGTCGCAATTAGTCGTTACATTTGTAAATTATTAAAGCAAATAATAACATACGATGAGAGATAACGCCATCTTCGACCTTATAGAGAAGGAACACCAGCGCCAGCAGCGCGGCATCGAGATGATAGCCTCAGAGAACTTCGTCAGCGACGAGGTGATGCAGGCCATGGGCTCATGCCTTACGAACAAATACGCCGAGGGCTACCCAGGCAAGCGCCACTACGGCGGCTGCGAGGTCGTCGATGAGGTGGAGACCCTTGCCATAGAGCGCATAAAGAAGCTGTACGGAGCCGAGTACGCCAACGTGCAGCCTCACTCTGGCGCGCAGGCCAACGCGTCAGTCCTGCTGGCCGTCCTCAACCCTGGCGACACGTTCATGGGCCTTGACCTCGCCCACGGCGGCCACCTGTCTCACGGTTCGGCCGTCAACACGTCGGGCATCATATACCGCCCCGTGGCCTACCACTTGAACAAGGAGACCGGCCGCGTGGACTATGACGAGATGGAAGAGGTGGCCAAGCGCGAGCACCCGAAGCTCATCATTGGCGGCGGCTCGGCATACAGCCGCGAGTGGGACTACGCCCGAATGCGCAAGATAGCCGACGAGGTGGGCGCGCTGCTTATGGTCGACATGGCTCACCCCGCGGGCCTGATTGCAGCCGGCCTGCTGGACAACCCCGTGAAGTATGCCGACATCGTGACATCCACCACACACAAGACCCTCCGCGGCCCGCGAGGCGGCATCATCCTCATGGGCAAAGACTTCCCCAATCCGTGGGGCAAAAAGACAAAGAAAGGCGAGGTGCGCACCATGGGCTCACTCCTCAACTCGGCCGTATTCCCCGGCCAGCAGGGCGGCCCTCTTGAGCACGTCATAGCGGCCAAGGCCGTAGCCTTCGCTGAGGCCCTGCAACCCGAGTTCAAGACATATCAGCAGCAGGTTAAGACCAACGCGGCCCGGCTGGCGCAAGACCTCATAGACCGCGGATTCTACATTGTGAGCGGCGGCACGGACAACCACTCCATGCTCGTCGACCTGCGCCCAAAATATCCCGAGCTGACCGGCAAGGTGGCCGAGAAGGCCCTCGTGGCAGCCGACATAACGGTGAACATGAACCTCGTCCCATTCGACACCCGATCCGCATTCCAGACAAGCGGACTGCGCCTCGGCACGCCGGCGATAACCACCCGCGGACTGAAAGAGGCCGACATGGACGTGATAGCCGACATGATAGACCGCGTGTTGGCCGCACCCGAGGACGAGGGCGTGATTAAGAAAGTCAAGGCCGATGTCAACGCCATGATGGGCGGCAGGCCAATGTTCGCCTGGTAAGCCGCGCCAGCGAGTGATTCGCGTCACTGCCCCATCCGCGCAGGCTGAGGCACGCCCATAAGCCTGACGCTATAGGGACAAAAAACAGTTTAAGCCGCCTCCACACGGTGTGGGGGGCGGCTTAAGCTGTTTTTATCACATATGGAGGAGACTGCAGGCATTGCATGGGGCGAGTTCCGGCTACTTAAACGACACACTAAGCAAGAGCGAAGACATAAGCCGCCGAGAATCGGGCAAGAAAGAGCCTCGCCAACCCACGCTGACAGGGTATGGCAGCGTGGCGAGACGCGTCTCTGCCCACAGCTCACCGCTGGCCGTCCACCGCCGCGAGACGCCCGAGGCCTTCAAGCCCGTCCACAATCGCGCGACCCCATAATCACCTATCGCGCGGAAGCATATGCGCTTGACATACGCCACAGGGCCGAGCTCCCAGTCCGGATTGCAAACGGGCAGCGTGTACGCCGCACGCAGCAGGACGGCCTGCCTATTGGCCTCGCGCCCAAGCCCGTAAGGCGCAGCCACGCGGTCCGACACCATACGGCGATAGGCGTAGCCTCCCGTTGACTCGACCCGCTCTCCGGGCCACTTGTTTTGCGCCGAGGCGGAGAGCAAGACCTGATGGTGAAGCCCGAAGCCGGGCATATACAGACGTAAGTTGAGATTGAGCATACTGCCGAAATCCGAGAGGCGCACGGCGCGATCGTAGACCACGCTGAAGGCCGCGCCCCACCGGTAGCCGACATCATTGGCCGCAGCGCGCCGCAGCAAGTGTGAGCTAAGCCCGAATGTGGAGGCGAAATAGCGTGAGTCTGCCGTGCGCAACTTATAGTGGCGCACGGCGGCAGGATTCTCGGCATCCGCCGGGACCTGCCAAACGTCATAGTCAATGCCCGACGACCGTTCCCAGTCGAACGAGGCGGAGGCTGTGACAGCCCGGAGCCATGCGCCACTGTTGCGCGTCAAGGGCAGCGACGCCTCCAAGGTGAGCTTGGAGAGACGGCTGCGATCCGTGGTCCGCATAAGAATGTCGAACACCTGCTCCTCCACCCCTGAAGACCTTTTCTGCTTATAAGAGAACGAGTAGTCGTAGTCCGCATGCCCCCAGCGCCCGCCGAACTTAAGCCTGGGCCACAACCAATCCCAAGTGACGTCGGCGAAAAGGCGGTTTACGTCGTCGTCGGGCGCGAAATTATACCCGGCCTGCATCATGACTGTGCCGAGCAGATTCTGGCTTGCCAGACTGACCCCGGGCGAGACCGTCTGATTGTCGGCATCAACCACTATCGGGCCCCAGCTGTGGACGCGCGGCTTGAGGTGTGCGGCTAAGGCCCCAACCCTCTTGAACCCGCAGGAAGACAGAGTATCAACAGGTATGTGGAACGGCCTTGCGGGCGCGACCTTGCTCGCCTCGCCACCCGCATTGCGGCCTACCTTGGCAGGCGCATAGCCATCCGGCCCGTAAAGGCTCACGATAATGCTGTCGCCCGAAGGCACCGGGCAATCGGCCCCGTGGAGCGAGACGGCCTCACGCCTGAGCTCGCAAGAGGCGAGATTAAGCGAATAGACGTCTGAATAGACCCCGGGACCGCCATTCATGGCGAAGAGGACACAGCCCCTCGCGCCATCGACCGACAGGCTCTTGATCATGCGGTGGCAAGGACCATAAATAAGGCGGCAGTCGCCAGTGTCAACATCGTAAGAGACGATCTGCCGACCCTCATCGTTAACCACAACCATGAGCAGCCGCCCCCCGTCAAGCCACGTGACCTCCGGCACCTGCCATCCCACAGGGAAAGAGAGCGGCCTGGCGACCTCCACCCCGCCTTCGAGCATAGCGACGCTATGCGCCATGTCGTCGCCCACGCGCACGCAGGCTATGCGGTCCGCCGCGGGGCTTACCGCGGGGCTGTGGTAATTTGCGCCATGGGAGAGGCGCGCCACTCTGCCACTCGTCAGGTCGGCCTCCATGACGCAACTCTCCGAGGCGTTGGCCCAACGGCAATGCTGCCGGCGCTCACTCCACACCAGCTTCTCCCCGCTCACGCAGAAACGCGCTTCGTTGCGGTCGGACGGGGTTATGACCCGCACCAGTCGGGCCGCAGTGTCATAAACCTCAAAACGGCTCAAGAAGTCGGGGCTTGAGACATATGAGACGCCACCGCCGCCCCACGGCGTGAAGTACAACACCTCGCGGTATGACTCGGCAGGAGGCGACAACGGGCGCGACGGAGTGACCACGCGCGCAGACATCTCACCCTCCCACTCGGCACGAGCGCGACCCAATGCCCAGCTATAGAGCCGCATGGGGCGCATGCCAGTCTGCTGCCGCAGGGAGCGTTGGAAGGGAAAGAAAGTGAAAGGAAGTCGCCCGGCCTTGTTGACAGCATTGCCAAACACTTCGTTGCCAAAGGCCTTAGACGCCTCGTCAACCATCGTATAGCCCATCTTGTAGAAGTCTGGCACTCGACAGGCGTATGACCCGAAATAGGCCTGGCTGAAAGACGGAGTCCGGCCAGACGTGCACAGGGCGCGCATCTGCTGTACGAAGTCAGGGTTGCGACCGCGTCCGCCATCGGTGTAGCGCGTCTCGGCCCAGACGGCATCGCCCTCCAAATACCAGCGCGGGACGAAAAGGCCAAGGATGAGGCCTGTGGACTGCTCGCCAAAGAGGCCGTGGAGGAGACGCGAGAACCCGGTTATTGAGCTTTGGGTCTGCAAGACGTGGCGGTACTCGTGCGTCATCAGGTGAGTCGTCCACGGCACGCAATCATCGGCCCCGACGTCATACGCATATGCCTCAAGACGGCGCGGAGCCCACGTGACAAGCCCATTGGAATAGGCATGGCGCGAGTGGACGAGGACATCTATGCGCCTGTTGCTGAGCGAGAGCGGCGGGAAGTCGGCACGCAACAGGGGAGACTGACGCTCCAAAACCTTACTGGCGCGAGCCCCCCACCGCCATGCGGCAGAGTCGACATGTATGCGCCACGAGGCCGCCCCGCCATCGTCGGCAGGCGAACGAAGCCAATGCAGCCCGAGCGGGTCGGCCCCCGTGGAGTAGAACTGCGCATCGGATGAGAATGGGACGAACACGCTCACAGCCGACAGCAGAAAGCCGAGCAGAGAGACCCTCATTTTATCAGCCACTGGCATTTTCAGTCGACTCCCCCACCAGACTCGCCGCGCCCACTCGCGCCACCCGCGGAATAGGCTCGGCGCAGCACGTTGAAATACAGCAT
>CAKVCS010000045.1 GCA_934725785.1 uncultured Bacteroidales bacterium
ACATAGGCTGTCAATGAGCCCTTCATGTCGTCCATTGTCACGTTCGCAAGGTCAATGTCCGTCTCCTCGCCCGTGACGTATCCGCCTATGCGCAGCGAGCTGTATATTATGAGCGGGATGAACGGAGGCAGGCTCGCGTTAGAAAAGGCGGCGGCCACCACTTTGTTCAGCTTAAGGATGTGCGCAAGGCCTACTGCCGCCAGCATTTGGAAGCTCCATATCGGCATCACCGACATCGCTATGCCCAGTGCGACGGCCGACGCCGTCTTATGTGGAGGCTCCCTCTGGGTCAGAGTGCGCCTCACCCACTTGGCGAACATAGCCGGGTAGAAGACCACAAGAGACAAAAGCAGGATGACGGAGCACACACCTATCAGGCGCCATGCGTCCCCCATCCTGCCCCGGCAGTCAGCCTTAGCCAAGGATTGCATCCTCAAGCCTCTTTGCCTATGGTCATCCTTACCTTTGTGAAGTCATCCCCATCCTCCGACTTTACGTCAGCCTTGATGTTCAGGGTGTCGTCTATGTTGAAGTAGATTTTCACTTTTCGTCCGTCCGGCTTTATCGGCGCGATGTATTTGGCGTCCTTCACGTATGTCACTCGTGTGCGGCCGAGCCCCTTTGCCTGTTCGGCGCATTTGCGGATCATCATCAGAGTCATCACGCCTGGCACCAACGGCTTGCCGGGGAAGTGGCCGTTGAAGATGTCGTGGTCCTTGTTTATCTCTATGGTGAAGGCGAAAGCTCCGCTCTCGTCCTCTTTGCTGTCTATTATTGAGAAAAAGTCATCCATCTCTCTGTTCTTTTTTTGTTAAGCCTGCTTCTCTCCCTCGGGGGCGCTCTCATCGTTTTTCGGTTCGCCCTCCTGTTCGCCTGCGGGGGTGTTGTCTTCGGCCGCTTTCTTCTGCTCCTCCTCGCTCTCCTCCTCGGCAAGCTCGTCCTCGCGCTTCTTCCACGGCCTCGGCCCGAATATTTTTTCAACGTCTTCGGTGAATATCACCTCGCGCTCCAGGAGCAGGTCGGCCAGCTGGCGATGCTTGTCCGCGTTCTCGCGCAATATTTGCTTGGCCCGCTCATATTGGCTGTCTATGATGGTGGAGACCTCGTCGTCTATTATTTTCGCCCTCTCCTCGGAGTATGGTGAGCGGAAAGCGGAGTCCTGCTGGCCTGTTGAGTCATAGTAGCATATGTTTGGCAGCTTGTCGCTCATGCCGTAGTATGTCACCATGGCGTAGGCCTGTTTGTTGGCTTTCTCCAAGTCGTTTAGCGCGCCGGTGCCCATTTGGCCGAGGGTGACCTCCTCCGCCGCGCGCCCGCCGAGCACCGAGCAAATGTCGTCAAGCAGGTGGGCCTTTGTCGTCAGCTGCCTCTCCTCGGGTTGATACCATGCGGCGCCGAGGGCCTTTCCGCGCGGCACTATGGTCACCTTGACGAGCGGGTTGGCGTATTCGAGCAGCCAGCTTACCGTCGCGTGTCCCGCCTCGTGGCAAGCTATGGTTTTGCGCTCGTCCATGGTCATTATGCGGTTCTTGCGCTCCAGGCCGCCCACGATGCGGTCCACGGCATCCTGGAAGTCCTGCCTCTCTACGAACTTTTTGCCCTTGCGCGCGGCTGTCAGGGCGGCCTCGTTGCACACGTTGGCAATGTCAGCCCCCGAGAATCCCGGCGTCAGCTTTGACAGGAACGAGCGGTCGAAGTCCGGGGCCAGCTTGAGCGGGCGCAGGTGTACGTCGAATATGGCCTCGCGCTCCTTGAGGTCCGGCAGCTCCACCTGTATCTGGCGGTCGAATCGTCCTGCGCGCAGCAGGGCGCGGTCCAATATCTCCGCGCGGTTGGTTGCCGCGAGAATTATGACGCCGCTGTTCGTGCCGAAGCCGTCCATCTCCGTCAGTAGCTGGTTGAGGGTGTTCTCTCGCTCCTCGTTGCTCCCGAAGCCGTTGTTCCTCCCCCTTGCGCGGCCAATGGCGTCTATCTCGTCAATGAATATTATAGACGGGCTCTTGTCCTTTGCCTTCTTGAACAGGTCGCGCACGCGGCTCGCGCCGACGCCGACGAACATCTCAACGAAGTCCGAGCCGGACATGGAGAAGAACGGGACGTGTGCCTCGCCCGCGACGGCTTTGGCCAGCAAAGTCTTGCCCGTGCCCGGGGGGCCGACAAGCAGCGCTCCTTTGGGTATTTTGCCGCCAAGCTCGGTATATTTGTCGGGGTGGCGCAGGAACTCCACAATCTCCTCGAGCTCCTGCTTCGCCCCGTCAAGGCCGGCCACGTCCTTAAACGTCACCTTTACCTCGTCCGTGTCCTTGCCTACCTCCTTGGCTTTCGATGAGCCGACGTTGAATATGCCGCCGCCTCCACCGACACCGCCGCCCATGCGGCGGAACATAAGGAAGTATATGAGGCCGAAAAGCAGGAATGGCCATATGAACATCAGGATGTTGCCCATCATGTCGTTGCGCTGCTCGTAGAATACGGGGATTGAGCGGTTCGCTGCCTCCTCTGCCTTTTTGCGGCTCGCCTCGAAGCTGTCTATGCTCGGCAGGTCGACAACGAAGTGCGGCCCTTTGCGCGGGACGGGCATTGCGTTGGAGAACAAGGACTTGTAGTTCTCTACCGAGTCCGTGTTGAGAGTAACCTCGGCTTGTAGGTCGTTGCGCACCACTACTATCTTCTCCACGCCCTGACGCCCCAGCAGCTGCTTCTCAAATTGGCTGTATGAGATGCTGTGCGGGGCGCTGCCGGTGAAGAACGCGCTTATGCCTATCAAAATCAAGGCCACTGCGCCGTACACCCAGTACGGGTTGAAATTCGGCAAGATGCTTTTCTTTTGGTTTTTGTCTGCCATTTTTCTTGGGGTGGGGGGGGTGACAGGATTGGCTTAATTTGCGAGATTCAGCCGTGGGCTAAATCTCATCGGGCAGGTCGGTGCGCCTGGCGTCCGCCCAAAGACCCTCCAGGTTGTAGAACTCTCTTTTCTCGGGAAGAAAGATGTGGGCAACCACGTCGTGATAGTCCACCAGGACCCACTCGCAGTTGCCGCGCCCCTCGAAGTGTATGGGTTTCTCGCCCACGTCCTCTCGCACACGGTCCTCGACCGAGTCGCCTATGGCCTCCACGTTGGTGACCGAGTTGCCTTCGCACACCACGTAGTAGTCGGCCGTGGCGCCATCAAGCCCGCGCATGTCTAATATGGATATCTTTTGGGCTTTCATGTCCCGCATTCCCTCTACGACCGCGTTCACGAGGGCGTTGTCTATTTGTGTCATTTGCAATGGGTTTTCTTATTGTTAATGCCGGGTTCACGCCTCGAGGGCCAAATCGATCACTTCCGAGATCCTGTCCACGAAGTGGAACGTGAGCCCGTCAATGTAGGTGTTTTTTATCTCGTCGATGTCTTTGCGGTTCTGGCCGCAAAGGATAATGTCCGTTATGCCGGCGCGCTTGGCCGCGAGAATCTTCTCCGTTATGCCGCCGACGGGTATGACCATCCCCCGCAGCGTTATCTCGCCTGTCATGGCGAGGCGTTTTCTGACCCTCCGGCCTGTCAGGGCCGAGACGATGGCCGTCACCATCGTTATGCCGGCCGACGGCCCGTCCTTGGGCACCGCGCCCTCCGGCACGTGTATGTTGAAGCTCGTCTCGTCAAAGTTCACGTCCTTCACGCCAAGGCTCTCGGCGTTCGACCTCACGTAGCCGAGCGCGAGTATTGCCGACTCTTTCATCACGTTGCCAAGGTTGCCCGTCAATGTGATGTTGCCTTTGCCCTTGCTCGCCGCGCATTCCACGAACAGTATCTCGCCGCCCACGGCAGTCCACGCGAGTCCGGTCACCACGCCGGCGCGCAGGTCGTCATGCCATATGTCGTGGTCGAATTTCTCCACTCCAAGCATTTCGCGCACGTCCGCGCGGCTCAGGTCAACGCTCCTGCTCGTCTCGCCCTTGGCCACCTTTATTGCCACCTTGCGGCAGATGTGGGCAATGACCTTGTCTAGCTGCCTGACGCCGCTCTCGCGCGTGTATTTGTCTATTACGTAGGCCAAGACATCGTCCGACAGTGAGAACGAGTCGGCCTCAAGCCCGTGGTTGGCTTTCTCTTTGGGCAGCAGGTGCCGCTTGGCTATCTCCACTTTCTCTTCGAGCAAGTACCCGTCTACGGGTATGAGCTCCATCCTGTCCTGCAGCGGGCCGGATATAGCGCCCACGTTGTTCGCGGTGGCTATGAACATTACGTTCGAGAGGTCGTAGTCCAGATCCAGGAAGTTGTCGTGGAACGTCGAGTTCTGCTCTGGGTCGAGCACCTCGAGCAGCGCCGATGCCGGGTCTCCGCGGAAGTCGCTGCTAATCTTGTCTATCTCGTCGAGCACGAACACGGGGTTCGACGTCCCGGCGTCGCGCAGGCCCTCTATTATCCGCCCGGGCATCGCGCCGATATACGTGCGCCTGTGGCCTCTCACCTCGGCCTCGTCGTGCATGCCGCCCAGCGATATGCGGACGTATTTGCGCCCCAGGGCTTCGGCTATGCTCTTGCCGAGCGATGTCTTGCCGACGCCCGGGGGGCCGTACAGGCACAAAATGGGGCTCTTCATGTTGCCCTTGAGCTTCAAGACGGCCAGGTGCTCTATGATGCGCTCCTTGACCTTGTCCAGCCCGTAGTGGTCGTTGTTGAGCACATCCTCGGCGTGGGTCAGGTCGCGGTTGTCCTCGCTATACTCGCCCCACGGCAGGCTCACGATGGTGTCCAGGTAGTTCTGGGCTATGCCGTATTCTGGCGAGTTGGTGTTCATTTGAGAGAACCGCTCAAGCTCGCGTTCGAACGCATCGTTGGTCTCTTTGCTCCACTTCTTGCTCTTGGCCTGCTCGCGGTATTTGCTCACCAGGGCTTTTTGCGGGTTGTCGCCCAGCTCGTCCTGTATGGTGCGCATCTGCTGCTGGAGGATGTACTCCCTCTGCTGCTTGTCTATGTCGCGCCGGGCCTTGGCTTGTATGTCGTCCTTTATCCTGAGGAACTGCGTGAAGCCCTCAACCACGGCGAGCACCTTCTCCGCCCTCTGGAACAGGTTGCTGCCCTCCAGGATGGCGTTCTTGTCCTCGACCGAGGCGTTGACGTTCGCGGCGATGAAGTTTATCAGGAAGTTGTTGTCCTCTATGTTCCTTATGGCCAGCGTGGCCTCGGGGGGGGCGGACTCGAGCAGGTGGAACATCTCTATGGCCGCGTCTTTCACCGAGCTCATCATGGCCGGCAGTTGCTCCTTCTGCGCCGCGGTCAGGCGAGTCTCCTTTGCGCGCTTTATGGTGGCGGTAAGGAAAGGCTCGTTGCCGGTCTGCCCGGTTATCTCCACTCGCTCCATACCCTGCAATATGATTGTCAGGGAGCCGTCCGGCATGTTCATTGTCTTCACAATGTGTGCAGCTACGCCTATGTGGTAGAGCCCGCTCACGTCAGGGTCCTCGTCCTCCGCGCTTATTTGCGACGCGGCCACGAGCACGCCGTTCTCGCTGCTGATGCTCTCGACCAGCGCCTTCGATTTAGGACGGGATACAGAGACGGGCAGCACTGAGCCGGGGAATAGCGCCGCGTTGCGCAGGGTCAGCACGGGAAGCTCATCGGGCAGTGACACTTTGCCGTTTACCGGTCTTGTGATGACTATCATATGGGCGTTGTCGCTGCTGAGGATTTCCCCCTTGCCCTTTTTATTGTTGTCCGTATTATCGCTCATCAGAAAAATTGGAAGTATGCGCTCACGCGTGAGCGGCTAAAACCGTGCCAATGCTCTGCAGGCCCGGCCCAGTGTGCCATTTTGTCATAACATGAGGGGCGTGTGGCGCAATGGCGCGCCTACGCGCTGGCTGGTTAAGCCTCCTTGAGCCTGGCCGCGTTCAGGTGGCTTATGCGCTCCTTGGCGTAGTCGAGGGTTATAACGAGCTCGCTCTCGCCTGTCGACGGCACCGTGTACATCTTGTCCATCAGTATGGTCTCGCAGATGGCGCGCAGGCCTCGGGCCCCTATCTTGAACTCCACGGCCTTGTCCACCACGTAGTCTAGGACTTCCTCGGGAATCTTAAGGGTCACGCCGTCAAGGGCGAACAGCTTGGTGTATTGCTTTATGAGCGAGTTCTTGGGCTCTGTCAGTATTCGGCGCAGCGCTGTCCTGTCGAGTGGCTGAAGCGACGTCAGTATCGGCAGGCGGCCGATAATCTCGGGGATGAGGCCGAACGACTTGAGGTCTTGAGGCGCCACGTATTGCATCAGGTTCGAGAAGTCTATCTTGTCCTTGGCCTTGTCCGAGTTGTAGCCGACAACCCGGCTGTTGAGCCTTTGGGCAATCTTGTCACGTATGCCGTCGAACGCGCCTCCGCAGATGAACAGTATGTTGCGGGTGTTGACGGCTATGAGCCTCTGCTCAGGGTGCTTGCGCCCACCTTGTGGCGGAACGTTCACGACGGACCCCTCGAGGAGCTTCAGCAGCCCCTGCTGAACGCCCTCGCCGCTCACGTCGCGGGTTATGGACGGGTTGTCGCCTTTGCGGGCTATCTTGTCAATCTCGTCGATGAAAATGATTCCGCGCTCAGTCCGCTCGACGTTGTAGTCGGCCTCCTGGAGCAGGCGGCTTATTATGCTCTCGACATCCTCGCCCACGTATCCGGCCTCGGTGAGCACCGTCGCATCGACAATGGTGAACGGGACGTCCAGCAGGCGGGCTATGGTCCGCGCCATCAGAGTCTTGCCGGTGCCGGTGTCGCCCACCATTATGATGTTCGACTTCTCAAGCTCCACGCCGTCCTCGTCATCGTTGTGCAGCAGCCTCTTGTAGTGGTTATATACCGCCACGGACAGGTATCTCTTGGCCTCCTCCTGGCCTATGACGTATTCGTCCAGATACTCTTTTATCTCCTGCGGCTTGCGCAACTTGAGGTCGTCGAGGCTCTGGCGGCCGGCTTGTTTCATGGCCTCCGTCACTATCTCGTGAGCCTGCTCGGCGCACGAGTTGCATATGAAGCCCGATATGCCGCTTATCAGGAAGTCGACTTCCTTGCGGCTGCGGCCGCAGAATGAGCACTTGTCTTCTTTTGAATTTGCCATTGTGGGATGTTGTATGGGGGGATGTTTGTCTGCTTTTCCCCCATGGGGATGCGAAAAAAGGACGCAGTGCCGAGGCTTATGGCCACGGCGCTGCGCCTTTTTCAGCCTTATGATTTCCTATCTTGAGCGGAAGTCACTTATTCTTATTTCTTCTCTCGTTTCAGGACCTCGTCAATCATGCCGTACGCCTTGGCCTCCTCCGCGGTCATCCAGTGGTCGCGCTCCGAGTCTTTCGCCACCTCGTCAAAGGGTTTGCCCGAGTGGTTGGCGATGATCTCGTAGAGCTCCGTGCGCAGCTTGAGGATCTCGCGGGCCGTTATCTCGATGTCCGTGGCCTGGCCTTGCGCCCCGCCCATCGGCTGGTGTATCATGATGCGCGAGTGGGGCAGGGCCGAGCGCTTGCCGCCCTCGCCGGCCACGAGCAGCACGGCTGCCATCGAGGCCGCGAGCCCCGTGCATATCGTCGCAACGTTGCTCGATATGTACTGCATCGTGTCGTAAATGCCGAGGCCGGCGTAGACGCTGCCGCCTGGTGAGTTAAGGTATATGGATATGTCTTTCGACGAGTCGGCCGACTCCAGGTATAGGAGC
>CAKVCS010000046.1 GCA_934725785.1 uncultured Bacteroidales bacterium
TAATCTTGTTGCGCAGCTCGCACAGCTTCTGGCTTATGTGGCTGTTCTGGTAGAGCTCCTCCGTCTCGCGGTATATTATCTCGAGGCGGTCGTGGGCGCGCTTCAGGCGGACGTTGCTGCGCACGATGCCTACGTAGTTCCTCATTATGGTCTCCACCTCCTGGTTCGCCTGGGTTATGAGCACCATCTCCTCGTTGTGGACGGTCCCGTCGTTGTTCCATTCGGGTATGTCGTTGCGCCAATCGGTGTGCTTCATCACCTCGATAGAGTCGGTAGCCGCCACGTCGGCGTAGACGAGGGCCTCAAGGAGTGAGTTGGACGCCAGTCGGTTGGCTCCGTGCAGGCCCGTGCAGCTGCATTCGCCGGCGGCATAGAGGTGGTTGATGGACGAGCGGCCGCGCAGGTCCACCTTTATGCCTCCGCAGAGGTAGTGGGCGGCGGGCGTCACGGGGATGTACTCCTTCGTTATGTCTATGCCGAGCGAGAGGCACTTCTCGTAAATCATCGGGAAGTGGTGCTTCGTCTGCTCGGGGTCTTTGTGCGTCACGTCGAGATACACGTACTCGTCGCCCGATATCTTCATCTCGTTGTCTATGGCGCGGGCGACGATGTCTCGCGGGGCGAGGCTGCCCCGGCTGTCATATTTCTCCATGAACGTCGAGCCGTCGCGCCTGCGCAGCTGCCCGCCATATCCGCGCATGGCCTCCGTTATCAGGAAGCTGGGGCGCTCGCCCGGGTTGTAGAGGCTCGTCGGGTGGAACTGGACGAACTCCATGTTCTGTATCACTCCCTTGGCGCGGAACACCATTGCTATGCCGTCTCCGGTGGATATCGTCGGGTTGGTCGTCACCTGATACACGTTGCCTATGCCGCCCGTGGCCATCATGGTCACTTTCGAGAGGAACGTCATAACCTCGCCCGTGGCCTCGTTCAGCACGTAGGCCCCGTAGCAGTCTATGTCCCTCATCCACGGCTCGTTGTTCCGACCCAGGTGGTGCTGGGTAAGGATGTTGACGGCGAAGTGGTTCTCATACACGTCGATGTTCGGGTGGCTCTTTATCTGCGATATCAGGGCGCGCTGGATCTCGGCTCCCGTGCTGTCCTCGTGGTGCAATATGCGGAACTCCGAGTGCCCGCCCTCGCGGTGCAGGTCAAACTGACCGTCGCTCTTCTTGTCGAAGTCAGTGCCCCACTTCAGCAGCTGCTCAATCTGTGCGGGCGCGTGCGTCACAACCATACGGACCACGTCCGGGTCGCATATGCCAGCGCCCGCTATGTGCGTGTCGACAATGTGTTTCTCGAAGTCGTCTACCGAGCTCGTCACTGCGGCAATGCCGCCTTGGGCCTTGCTGGTGTTCGTGACGTCGAGTGTGGTTTTAGAAATAAGGGCCACCTTGCCGTGTGGCGCGACTTTCAGGGCGTAGGTCAGGCCGGCGGCGCCGGAGCCGATGACCAGGAAATCGTATCGCTTGACCATTTGTATTTCTTACAAGTCTTCTCTTTCTCAAAGATAATTACATTTCGCCTAATAAAGTGCCGCCGCGCGGCATAATAATTGCCGTGTCGCGGCCCTCGGCCCCGCTCGTGTGGCCAGCGGGGGCTTGGCCGCTTCGGGGCGTGGCCTGCCACTCCCCGAAGCGGCCGAGGAGCGCGTAAGAAAAGCTCTGTTTCACATTGGTGGCATAAATTTTGTTGCTAATTTGGTGCTGTTTTTCAAAAAAATGCTACCTATGCTATCTCACAAAACGTTTCTCTCTGCGGCGCTTCCGCTCGCCCTTGTCGCGGCGCTATCCTCATGCATTGAGGAGAAGAGCGACTCGCAAAAGTTCCAGGCCGTGGTGCAAGGTTATGTCATTCAAGACTATGCGGCCGACTCATCGCTCGTCTTCAAGCCATACATAACGGTGGCGTCCAACCTCTCCGACCAGCCTCTAAAGAGTGTCGTCGTGGCCGGCCTCAACGGCAACCTCAAGATGGTCAAGCGCACCGACTACGTCTATGACACCGACCCCGATGCCGAAGCCACCAAAGAGCTCTCTAAGCTCAACGGGACCTATAACGTCTCAATCACGTCCACCAACGACCTCGTTGCCACTTCGTCCATATCCATCTCCATTGCCGACAAGGACGCCCTCGGACGCCTCTCCACCAACAAGCTTGATTTCGACGGGCAATACGTCACCGTCCAGGTGCCCAAAGTACACAACGCCTCAGCCTACGGGGTGTCCATACTCCCTTTCGACAAGAAGGAGGCGCCGAGCAGAATCAACACTTATTACAAGGTGGCTCAATACCCCTCCGTCGATAAGGTCGACGCCGACACCGTGGTCAACTACACCATATCTTTCCAGCGCAGCCAGCTCGGGACCGACTCCGCCATCATCCGCGCGTACGTCTCGGGCAGCTCCGGGCTTTTCCAGGAGTCCGACTCCTCCATCCACGTGGCCAAAGATTAGGACGTGGGTAAGATAAAAAAGACGCCCGCCCCGCGAAAATATCCGCGGGGCGGGCTGTTTCGTTTATCATTGAGGGTCAGAACTGGAAGTATATGAACTTCTGCAGGTCGGCCGTCACAAATTGATATACCACCAGGACAATAGCCGCCGCCGACAGGGCCATCAGGGGAAGCGGCATAGAGGCAAACCATATCCTGTATCTGCGCTTCAAAGTGTCTGGCAGCCAGTGTATAACCATACCTATGGCAAAAAGCGCGAAGACCGTGGCGTAGCCCTCCACAATGGCAGGGATTTGAGCCGTGTTCCATGGCGAGCCTATCTGGCCCACCATCTGGGTGGCGGTCTCCCACGCCACTTGGTTAGCCTCGGCGGGGTTGAGGTTCGAACCCGCGCGGAAGAACAGCCGGGTGAACGTCACGAATACGAAAGTCTGCGCTATGGCCCACCCGTGCTCAAGCCACGTGAGCTCCCACGGGGCCCGAGACAGGTTATACAGGCTCCGCAACAAGCTGCACAAGGCTATGACCCCCACCCACACGGCGCCCATGCGCAGCACCGGCCAGCCCGTCGCGTACGCCCCCCAGGCCAATACGCATGTGGCCAGAACCGACACCGCGGCGCGGCCGTGTACGCCTATCGTGCTCCACTTGCGCCATGTCAGTATGCCGAGGCCGTTCAACCCGCCCCATATCATAAAGTTCCAGCTCGCGCCGTGCCACAGGCCGCCCAGCAGCATGGTGTTCATCCGGTTGACGTTGCTCGTTATGCCTTTTTTCTTCTCTGGGCGCAATATGGCCTCCACCACGCACCATCCGGCCACGGTCAGCACTACCACGGCCACCCATACCGAGCCGGACAATATCGTGCCTGCCACCGCCACCGAGGCTATGACTGCATACGTCCCGAACGTAGCCTTGCGGTTGCCGCCCATCGATATGTACAGGTAGTCCTGCAGCCACTTGCTGAGGGATATGTGCCAGCGCTTCCAGAATCCGCCGCAGTTGGTGGCCTTGTAAGGGCTGTTGAAGTTGCGGGGCAGGTAGAAGCCCATTATGAGGGCTACGCCTATGGCTATGTCCGTATAGCCCGAGAAGTCGGCGTACACCTGAAGCGAGTATACGAAAAGGGCCGAGAAGTTCTCAAAACCGCCATACATGGTCGGGTTGGCGAACACGCGGTCCGCGAAGTTGACGGCGAGAAAGTCCGCCAATATGATTTTCTTGGCAAGCCCGTTAAGTATCCAGAACACAGCGATGCCGAACCACCTGCGCGACAGGAAATAGGGTTTCGATATCTGGTGGACGAACTCGTTGGCGCGGACTATGGGGCCGGCCACAAGCTGTGGGAAGAAGCTCACGTAGAATCCGTAGTTCACCACGTTGCCCAGCGGCTCTATCCGACGGCGGTATATGTCCATCATGTAGCTTATGCACTGGAACGTGTAGAACGATATGCCGACAGGCAGCCATATGTAGTCCACGCTGAACATGCTGCGACCCGCCATGGCGTTGCCAAGCTCGGCCAGGTAGTCGCGCACCTCTATGTCAGAGCCCAGCATCTGGTTCAGCATGTCTGCCACAAGGTACGAGTATTTGAAGTAGAACAGCACGGCAAGCTCTATCACTATGCCGGCCCCGAGCCACGCCTTTGCCCGAGCGGGTGGCCTGGCGTCCGCCGCCAGGTCTTTGAC
This sequence comes from uncultured Bacteroidales bacterium, assembly GCA_934725785.1. Classification (GTDB taxonomy): domain Bacteria; phylum Bacteroidota; class Bacteroidia; order Bacteroidales; family Marinilabiliaceae; genus W3P20-009. The sequence goes on from CAKVCS010000046.1 coordinate 4,147, forward strand.
AGAGTCGCCTATCTTCCGCCCGACCATGTATGACAGGCCCGTGGCCGCGATGAGCAGAAGGGTGAACGAGCCCGACGTCTTGTAATAAAAGAAGACCGAGACGAAGAACAGGAACGCGTTGCGCAGCAGTATGCGCTTGCGCCCTATGGCGGCGAGGACCACGAGCACGCATGCGAAGAACGCCCAGAAATAGAATTGCGTGAATATAAGCGGGTGGTCCGAGTCGAACGCGAATATGTTGTGCGCAATGTTGCCGAGCGCGCTGGCAATGTCGCCTCCCTCGGGCGAGCAGCCAGCCGTCTGGGCTGCGTGTGCCGTGGCCAGAGTGTCCGCTGCTTGCGAGTGTTCCAATATGTCGGTTGCCATCTTTTATTTTCCTGTTGCTGCCAGCGGGGGCGCGCGGGTGTCCTGTCCGCCATGCCGCTTGGCTGTGTGATATCGTTTAGTCTTCCTGTCCCCCTGCCTCTTCGCGACCTGGCTCCTGGTCCAGGTAGAAGCTGAGGAACGCGTCATATAGCAGTGCGCCTACCACTTTGTAGCCCAGCCTTGTGAAGTGTATGTTGTCTCTGCCGGCGAGCCCGGCTTTCTGCCATTGGCCCATAGACCCGAGTCCGCCCATGACGTCGAAAAGGTCCCACAGCCCGCCTTGCCATTTTGTGGCGATCTGCGCGAACGCTTCCTGAGCAATTGGGCCGTTACTGTTGACTATGCGGCGGCGCCTGCCCGCCCTGCGCTTCGAGTCGTTGTTCGTTATGAAGATGAAGGCGCAGTCCGGGTTCACGCGGCGGAAGAGGCGTATTAGCTGGTCATAGTTGCTCTTGAAGTTCTCGGCCACGAAGTTAGGACCCGAGGCGTCGTTTATGCCTATGGCCATTATCACGAGGTCTGGCCGCAAGGCCGCCATCTCCCTCTCCATGTATTCGCAGCGCAGGTAGTGCGGCACGGCGGCCCCGTTCACGCCTATGGTGTGGTACACTATGCCGTCGTCGGCATTGTCGGGCAGAAGCCCGTCAACGTAGAATGTCGGTCGGGCGGAGGCCTCGCCTGCGCGCGCGGAGTGCCATGTGGTGTCGGTCTCGGCCACGAGGCGGAGTGTGAACCTCGTCGTAGCCTTTGGCAGGCGGAATGTGTAGGCCATCGTGGCCGAGTCGTATCTCTCGGGCTTCACCTCTGCGCCATCCAGTGCCATTACGGGCGTCAGCAGCGAGCCTCCGCGCCCCCTCTCGCATCGGCCGAGCAGTTTTAGCCCCGTGGTCTGCCACCGGCCTGTGCCGTGCGGGTCCAGGTCGATGCTTATCCATGCAGACGGGTCGCTCGTCCACACGGCTATGCCGTCTATGCCGAGAGCCGGCCGTGGCTTGCGGACGGAGCAGCGAGCCCTGTCCCACGAGCCGCCGCTCGACACTTTGAAACCCTGAGGATTGTTGGTCTTAGCCACGCGAAACGGGAATATGAAGCCGCGGGGAGGGCGAAGCCCGTTGTTGAGCGAGTCTATGCGGCAGCGGAACTCGTCGGTGTACATGTCGGCCTGCACGTGCGAGCCGCCAATGTGGACTATCGACACGCGCCCGCGGCCGAAGAGCACGACCGAGTCAAGCTTCTCCACCAGAATGTCCATCTCCCTCGAGTGCCCGCCGGGCAGGGATATGTAGTTGGAGTCCGGGCGGGCGGCTGCTGGCAGCAAGGCTGCCCACCCGCTTGCCGGCAGGCTCAGCGTGTCCGCCTCGTTGGCAGCCGCTATCTCGGGGTCGAGCCTGTCCGCCTCGTCCGCCGCGGCTCCCTCTGGCTTAATGCTGTCGCAGGGCCTGACGGGGCTTTGGGCCGCGGCCGACCATGTCGCCGCGGCGGCGGCAATGAGTGATATGAGCCGTGTGGTCATCTTGCGCCGTCCTCTTTTTCGGCCTCTTCGCGCAGCCTCATGTAGTCATAGTTCATCTTTATGGCCTTCCATAATATTGAGGCTATGCGGTTTGCGCCGCGCGTCGTGAAGTGGACGTAGTCCGTCCCGGCCAGCTGGGGCGTGTGGTCCACCCAGGCTATCATTGAGTTCCATCCGCCCATGACGTCATACATGTCCCAGAAGGCCACGCCATGCTCGTCGCACGTCTTGGCGAGCTTGGCCGTCAGGTCGGGCAGCTGAGGGTGAGTCTGGAGCGCGCCGTTTATCTTGACGCTCATGTCGGCCGGGCCTATGAATATGATCCGGGCTTCGGGGCACAGCTCCTTCATCCGGTCTATCTGCCCGCCTATGCCATTGCAGTAGCGTGTCACGGCCGCCGTGTCGCTTATCATGGGCAGGGCGTTGCCGCCGAACTCCATTATCACGAGCCTCGTGCGCACTTTGCGCATCATGGCTCTCATCAGGCTCTTGTCTATGCGCTGCAGGAAAAGGCCGTCCGCTCCTCGCATAGGTATGTTGGTCACAGTCACGCCGCATCCGCCATCCACCTCGATCCCATACACTTCGCCGCGCCCTTGCAGGGTCAGGCGGAGGGCGTTCCGGGCGGATGTCCGCCACGTCGCCGTGGCCAGGCCCTCGGACGGGGCGACCTTGCGCGGGCTCAGGCTGTCGAGAGTCAGCGTCATGGTGTCCGTAACGTGTCCGACGAAGGCCGTCACGCTCCTGTACCCGCCGTGGCCTTTGCCTACGGCCTCTATCCGCATGGTGACCCTCTCGCCGCGCATCTCCGCCATCTGGGCCATGGCCCCGTAGCGGTCATGGCTGGCGCGACGCCCCATGATGCCCGCGGCGTAATATGTCGCCACGCTGTCGGTCAGGCTCTGAGACACTGTCCTGCACGCAATGGGTTGCCACAGCGGCAGCATCCCGGGGCCGGACCCTCCAAAAAGGCTCTGGAGGCTGTCGCGGATAATCTGAGTTATACGGTCACCCTCTATCTGCGAGTCGCCATAGTGGAACACGTGGACGCATGCCGAGTCGGCCCGCTCCATGGCGCGGAACGCCGGGAAGAGGTATGTGTAGTCGCCTCCGGGGAAGCGCAGCGAACCCTCGCTCTCGCCGAAGATGCGCTCCATGCGCCGCACGCTGTCCGCACGGGCGCTCATGGCCGAGTCGGCGGCTGCCGTCAGGCTGTCCTGCTTCAGGCGCATCGCCTCCTCCACGCCGCTCAGCTGCTCGTCTACAGAGAGGCGGGCGCCACCGGCCTCGGCGAACATCGTCTTCATGTCAGGGAAATGGAGCTTCAACCCAAGCACCTCCACAGGTCCGGCCGGGGTTAGCGCCGCCACTGCGCCAAGCGCCGCTATAATGCTGAAGATGAAGCCGACCGAGGCCCACTGCCCCACGCCGCGCCCTTTGTCTTGCGGTTCCAATCTCTTTGTTGTCTGTTATGATGAATGCTGCCGTCGCGAAGTTAGGCATTTATAGGTCTTGACGGCGCTCACATGGCCACGCTCATGGCTATGGCGCCGTCCGACTCGTCCACCAGGCGCATGACTTTTGCCCCGAGCTCCACGCTATATGTCT
>CAKVCS010000047.1 GCA_934725785.1 uncultured Bacteroidales bacterium
ACAGGGGCGACTTTGGGTTATACGGGTCGCAGTTCACATTATAGTCAAGAAAGACAAGATCAGACTCCAGGCTCTTCCTCTTAATCTTGTCAACCAGAGACGCCGCCGCGGGACGGTTTTCAAGCACCCACTTGTAGCAAGGCAAGTAGATACGCATACGAGCCTCGACATACGGTAGCAGACTGCCCTCCGATTGAAACCAGTGCCCCAAAGGCTCTCCGAAGCGTCTCACCGTCCTCTTCAGATTCCTCATGGTGTCATTTTTAAACATATTGACGTCATAAGAGGAGCCTTGAAACACCTTAAGTCCCTGCCAGACAGCCTCGACACACGCGGCGTAAACGCCATCCATTCCTGGCACGGGTATACCTCCGTGTGGGTAAAATGGACTGAGAAGCTTTGCGTACGAGTGCTCGTACTTGCCTTGCGACTTAGAAGTCAAGTCAAGGACGACTGCCCCCGGATGCCTTGCCTCTATAGTCTCAGGCTTGCACCTTACGTTCTCTACGAATATCGTCATATTACGCCCTTTTTGTTATTGATGCCTCTTGTCCTTGACTGGCTTAGCATTATCCACGGCAGCATCCTCAAAATTCAGGAATTTTTCGGGATTGGCTTTCGCCTCGGCCACTTGCCTCTCCCTCCATATTTTCACAGCCTCGTTTATTGCCTCCATTTGAGCCTGGGCAATCTGCTCTTGCGCAGCCTTAATGACGTCTAATTCCTTCTGAGCTTGAATCTCATTTTCTAATACGGACACCTTAACACGGGTATTAACATAGTCGTTGATGTCGGAGACCTTTTTATCGCACAGAGTCTTTACTCTATACATCTCCATGCGCAGCATCTCGTCATACGGTCCGTCGGCAATCATCATCTTAAAGAAAGTAGGCGCGGTCTCCACAATAATGAAGAGCAGCATGATGAATATAGACGCGAGCTTGGTGGACGTGTTTTCGTCCTTTATCTTGGCGAATGCAAGCATCTTGGCTTGAAACCCGTCAAACTCGCCATCCAGCAGATTCTTGAATGAGTTTTTAGACTCCGCCGCGACATTTTTCAGGACATCCCTCTCCGACACAAGTTTGCTGAGCTCTCTGTCATTATCGGATATTCGCTTAATCTTATCTTCCTCACCCTTGTCCAGCATCCCCCTTACGTCAGAACTGACCTTTGACAGCTGAGCGTTTATGCCGTTGACTGAGGCTAGCAGACTGTTCGCCGTTTTGGAATGCGCGCCCCTGCGTTGAGAAAGGCTCTGAAGTTCACCGTCAATTTGCTCGATTTGGCTTTGTTGCTGGCGTCTTCTTTCTGAGAATGCAGAACTAAGCTCGGACGCCGCAACCAATGCGCTCCTCTTGCTCTTCAGCGATGATATTCTCGAGTCTATCTCTCGAACAGCCTTGATCTCCTCATTATAAGCGTCCCGCTTTGGCTTGCTCTCTGCCACCAGTTTGTCTATCTGCTCGTTACCACTATGAATTTGTGCTTGAAAAAGCGGGGCGGGATTCTCCCTTATCAAATCATTAGACTGACGTATCTCATTGATTTTGTTTTCAATTGACTCAATCTTCTCATTGGTCTCTGCCACATACTGACGTTCTCTCGCCTGTTTCATCTCTTCAATGGCAATCCTTATCTCATCGTCAAAAATCTTGAGTTCGAGCGGAGTGGATATCACAATTAAAACATCTCCTATTAGGACATCTTCTGGTATATAGCCATCATAAACTTCTCGTATTTTGTTATGTAGCGGAGCGGAATCTTATGAGGGACAAGGACTTCGGCTTGGTAATAAGGTCTGTCATCCTCATCCAAATCAAAATATCGCCTGTTGAAGACATTAAACCGTATGTGGCTCTTCATCTTGCTCCACCCGCCACGCAGGAAACCTTTTTTTGTGCTTGCCGCATTGCGGTCGGAGAATAGCACATCTGGTAGTCCTGCCACTTCTGTGGAAATCTTCAGGACGACAGGATCATCGATCCTGCCATCATTTTGAGCCACGTACATCATCGGGTTGTCTCGTACAAAGGAGACCCGGACATAAGACTCCAGCCCGACTTTCTCATCAAGCGTCCGCGACACGTCGCTGCCGCCAGGCTTATTGATACGCACACCGCTCCGCAAGCAGTCTTTCCAAGAGAGCAGTCCGCCAGATTGCACGATGCTGCGCAAATTGCGCCGGTCCGTGAAATGGTAGAAGGAGTAGACTCCCTTCGATTTTAATTGTTCCTGGATCGCACTGTCAGCCCCACCCCACATTGCGCACATCTTTGTTACGGGGGACGAAGTTGTGAAAAAAAAAACATCAGCAAAGTTTTTCTCAATGTTTCAGCCTGGCGGTGGATTTGTCACTGATGCATATCTGTTGAACGGCCCATCGGCTATGCAAAAAACCGCCCGCCGAGATAACTCGGCGGACGGTTTTTATAAAGCGGGAGGTTATGCTCGCTCCCCCGCTACCCGTTCAGCTTGGAGGTGAAGAAATACTTGGCCTCGCGGAGCGCGGCCTCCATTCCGGCGGCATTCTTGCCACCAGCGGTAGCGAAGAACGGCTGACCGCCACCGCCACCCTGGATGAACTTGGCCACCTCGCGGACAGTCTGGCCAGCGTTGAGACCGAGCTCTTTCACGAGGTTGTCCGTGATGATGATGAGCAGCTGCGGCTTCTCATCGGCCACGCAGCCGAGCACTATGACAGCCTCCTCGTACTCCCCGCGGAGCTGGTATGCCAAATCCTTGAGTTTCTCAACGAAGAGGGGCTTGACCTCGGCCACAATGAGCGCGCGCTTGCCGATCATCTGCGCGTCGTGCTTCAAGCTCTCGCGCTCGGCCACGAGCATGCCCGTCATCATCGCCTCGGCGCGCTGCTGCAGCTTCTCGTTGTTCTGAATGAGCTGCTCGATGCTCTTGCGGATGTCCTTGCTGCCCTTCAGAGCCTCGCCGAGATCCTTGAGGGTCGATACGAGCCCGTTGACCATCTCCTCGGCCTTGTCGGCGGTGACGGCCTCTATTCGCCTTACGCCCGCCGATACCGAGCTCTCGCTCAAGATCTTGAAGAAGCCGATGTTGCCAGTGGCCTTCACGTGCGTGCCGCCGCAGAACTCGACGGACGAGCCGAACTTCACGACCCTGACCTTGTCGCCATACTTCTCGCCAAAGAGCGACATGGCCCCGAGTTTGCGCGCCTCCTCTATAGGCATGGCGCGCTCCTCTTCCAACGGGACGTTGGCCCTTATCTTGAGGTTGACGAGGTGCTCGACCTTTGCCAGCTCCTCATCGGTCACCTTCTGGAAGTGGCTGAAGTCGAAGCGCAGATATTCGGGCGTGACGAGCGAGCCTTTCTGCTCGACGTGGCTGCCGAGGACGGTGCGCAGGGCCTCCTGCATAAGGTGCGTGGCCGAGTGGTTGTCGGCGATCAAGTCGCGGCGGTGCTCGTCAATCTTGACATGCACGGGCTTGTCGAGCACTGCGGGCAGCTCGGCGGCTATGTGGGTTATGAGGTTGTTCTCCTTTATTGTGTCGATAATTCTGACCTCCTTGCCGCTCGCGTCGCGGATGACGCCGGTGTCGCCCACCTGTCCGCCGCTCTCGCCATAGAACGGGGTGCGGTCGAACACTATCTGTATCTGCTGCTTGTTCTTGGCCTTGACGGTGCGGTAGCGCACAATGTGCACATCGGCCTCGGTCTCGTCATAGCCTATGAAGTCTTCCTTGACGGCCTTCTCGTCGAGGACGACCCAGTCGCCAGCCTCGATGGCAGTGGCGTTGCGCGCGCGGTCTTTCTGCGCAGCCATCTCTTTGTCGAACTCGGCCGTGTCGGCCTCGAGGCCGTTCTCGCGGAGGATGAGTTCGGTGAGGTCGAGCGGGAAGCCGTAGGTGTCGTAAAGCTCGAAGGCCACCTTGCCGCTTATCTTGGCCTGTCCTTTCTTCTTGGTGTCGGCGATGATTCCGTTGAGCATGTTGATGCCCGTTGCGAGCGTCTTGAGGAAGCCCTCCTCCTCCTCCTTGATGACCTTGGTCACGAGCTCCTGCTGCGCCTTGAGCTCGGGGTAGGCTCCGCCCATGGTCTCGACGAGTGTCGGTATGAGCTTGTAGAGCGTGGCCTCCTTGCCTCCGAGGAACGTGTAGTTGTACCTGACGGCGCGGCGGAGGATACGGCGGATGACGTAGCCTGCCTTGTTGTTGCTTGGCAGCTGGCCGTCGGTTATGGAGAAGGCTATTGTACGGATATGGTCGGCCATTACTCGCATAGCGACATCGGTCTTCTCAGACTGGCCATATTTGACTCCCGAGATGTCGGCGATCTTGTCGAGGAGCGGGGTGAAGACGTCGGTGTCGTAGTTGGACGTCTTGTGCTGCACGGCCCTCACGAGGCGCTCGAAGCCCATGCCCGTGTCGACGTGGTGGTTTGGCAGAGGCTCGAGCTGTCCGTTCGCCTTGCGGTTGTATTGCATGAAGACGAGGTTCCAGATCTCGATGACCTGGGGGTCGTCCTTATTTACGAGGTCGCGCCCGTTCACCTTCTTGCGCTCCTCTTCGGGGCGCATGTCATAGTGTATCTCAGAGCAAGGGCCGCAAGGGCCGGTGTCGCCCATCTCCCAGAAGTTGTCGTGCTTGTTGCCGTCGATGATACGGTTTTTATCAACGTGTGCGGCCCACGCGTCGAAGGCCTCGACGTCTCGGGCGACGCCCTCCTCTTTCGAGCCTTCAAAAATGGTGACGTAGAGGCGGTCCTTGTCGAGCTTGATGACGTCTGTGAGGAACTCCCAAGCGAAGGCTATCGCCTCTTTCTTGAAGTAGTCGCCAAACGACCAGTTGCCGAGCATCTCGAACATGGTGTGGTGGTACGTGTCGTGCCCGACCTCCTCAAGGTCGTTGTGTTTGCCAGAGACTCGGAGGCACTTCTGCGAGTCGGACACGCGGCTCGCCGTGATGGGGACGTTGCCCAGGATGATGTCTTTGAACTGGTTCATGCCCGCGTTGGTGAACATCAGCGTGGGGTCGCCCTTAACGACCATCGGTGCGGATGGGACGATCTTGTGGCCCTTCGAGGCGAAGAAGTCCAAGAAACTTTGACGAACTTCGTTGGCAGTCATTTTCTATGTTGCTCTATTTGTTTTTCCTAAAGATGTAAACTTGGCAAAGATAGTGATTTTAGGAAAACATTGCCACGCGCTCGGCACGATGAGCCGCAGCCTCATAGCGACACCCCCACCCGGGCCACGCACCCCCACCCGACGGGCAAATCGCCCGACCGCCACAGCCTGTCGCCCGACAAGGCCACGAAGGCCGAGCGCGCCCGGCTCGGCAGGCCCACCTCGACCCTGACATCGGCCTCGAGGCCTACGGCCGACGACGAGCGCAACAGGAAGTCCTCGCGCACGGCCGCAACGGCGGCGGGCGACTCGGTCGGCCTCGCCACGCCGAGGGCGCAAGACTTGCCGACATTGGCCCGGGCGAGAGCGCCCGCCGACCAGGACACGGTCACACGCCCCATGGCGTGGCTCAGGGATGCAGCCACAGCCACCTCTACATTTTGGACCTCGACTTTCCGCCTGACGTCGGTGTTCTCCTCGCCGACAGAGACACACGCCACGGACGAGCGCATCGAGGCAGGCATTCCAGCCTCGCGGCGCATCTGCGCAGACAGGCCAACCCGGCGCTCCGTCTGGCTATAGGGGCCGCGCGTGGCTATCTGACGGTAATTTGTAGAGCCGTCGTCGTATATCGCGACGTCGAGCGAGAGCTTGTGGGCGTCGGCATAGGCCGAAAGCTCCGTCTCCCACACGGAGAGAGAGCCCGCCCGCGACAGCCTTACGGAGACCGCATCATCGAAAGTCTCGCATATCATGGCATTATGCAAGTCGGGCAGCATCTTCTCCACATGCCTGCGGGAGTACTCCGCGGCGACGGTGAACGGACCCGAGAAGTCGACCCCTCCTCCGACCTTCCTGCCCTTGTATGCGGCCTCCGCGTTAGGGCCAGAGAAGCGGGAGTAGTCCGCCCCAAGGCCCGTCATATGATAAACGGTGACGCTGGCGCCCTGCGCATTGTAGAAGTCGACATCGACCTCTTGCGAATATTTGCCCAAGAGCCCGGACAACCCAAAGGTGTAGCGCCCCAACATCAGCCCGCCGCCAAGCCGCACCTCTGCGCGGACGGCATCGGCTTTTGGCCTCGGGTCGTGCGTGCGGAACTCGCAAAGAGAGGAATAGCCGATGGACAGCCCCGCCATCCACCGCTCCCGCCTCCACGCGAAGCCCGCGCTGAACGCGTACTTCTCGCTATCCTTGTCGCCGCCTATGGTATCGGCGACGGCCATAGGGCCGACCTCGCCGAAGTCCGCCGACTCGCTCATGACGACGCAACTCCGGACACCTTTCTCATAGGCCGCGTCGCCCCACGCCACCCAACCGGCAGAGGGGCGCATGATGGCACCGCCCGCGGCTGAGAGCCCGCGCCACCCGTCGCCCTCCTCGACAATAGAGTTGAGAGCAGAGGATGATCGCCAAGCCACAGACACCTCGGCGGCCGTGGAGTCGACCCGCGTGAAAGCCAACGCCGGGTTGCCCGCCCACACCCCTTGAGCCGCGGAAAGACGCGGCACGAGAGCGAGGGCGAGGCAAACGGCTATGGAGGCGCTGCTACTGGAAGACATGGTAGGGGTCGGCTTCAGACACGACCGTGAAATCGGCCGAGGAGTCATTGGTATCGACCATTAGCCCGGCCGAGATGTTGCGTCGGGCCGACTTGCCGCGACGGCCCGCGTCGGAGCCTGTTTCGCCCATGGAGACGTAGCCGGCGTCGAGTCCCTGGTCCACCACGCTCCACCCGAAATCTTTGCTCGGGGCAAAAGCTACGGCATCGAGAACCCATTCATTCTCAAAGCGATAATAGCTATTTTTCATCTCTTTTTCCGTGTCCTTGACAACCGTGATGTAAGAGCAGTCGTATTTGCTCTCCTCGAGGTATTCGTCAATGCTCATCTTTCCAAAGGACCCGCCAAGATAGCCGATGGCGAACGTGCGATTATATTGCTGGCTCGGCACCCAGAAGGATTTGGAGAACTTGTACACGCAAGTGAGGTTGGGGGACTCGGAGTCGACATCCTTGGTGGACGTGGTGACTTCGTCATACCACTCGAAGTCCGCCTTTGAGAGATCGAACGAGAGGGCGTTGTCCGCCCTGTGGTCCCGAGCCTGGTCGGCAATGAGAATTGAAGCGCCGGGCATGACTGGCACATCGCTCCCGCCGCCTGGGATTTGGTAGACCGCCGATACTGCCATCGCCTCCGCCATGATATTCGGAGTGTAGTCACGCTTGCCGCTTGCCGACGAATTGAACGCCGACTCGACAATGCACAAGCCGTCGGCAAAGAGCGTGTCGGACGAGTTATTATAAATGCGGAACCAGGCATCGCCAATATATGACTTCAGCCCATCGGCCAACTGGCTGGCCAAACACATGTCCGCAATCACGAAGCCCTGGCCGCCAGAGACGCGCTTTGGCGAGAAGCTCACGAGCATATCTCCATCGACAACCTGCACGCCCTGCTTGACATCGCGGAAGGTCTCCTCGACCGCCTTGCCCGCAACGATGTGTGTGGTCTTCACC
>CAKVCS010000048.1 GCA_934725785.1 uncultured Bacteroidales bacterium
CCTCGACCTCGGTGTAGTGAGTGTCGGCCGACATGTTCTCGTGGGTGAGCTCGTGGACGCTTCGGAACGCGAGGAACGGGCGCAAGCGGAGCCTGAACTTCTCGGGGGCCTCGACGACGGTATATCTGATGAGGGTCTGGCTCTCGTTCTGGACCAAAATGAACTGCTTACGGATGACGACGGCTCCGACGCGGTATGTGAACGTTGACGATGGCGAGGCCTCGTAGCCTATCATATATTTGTGGCCCTTGGGCTCGAAGAAGTCGCCTTTGTACTCCTGGACATCGAGGTTGAAAGGTTTCTCGCCAAGGGCTATGCTGCATTGGAGAGCGGACAGCATCACATAGGGCGCGCCACCGAACTCCTTGAGTGGGCATACGAGCAGGCCGTGGTACTTGCGCGTGTTGCAGCCGACGAGGGTCGTGCTGAGGTATCCTCCAGCCCTGTTGGCCTGAAGAACCTCACGGAAGAGGGAGTATTCAAGGTTAGGGAGCAGGGTTCCGTCAAACTGGATGTAATTCATAGAAAAAACTACTTCATATCTTAAACTAAAACCACAGGACGGGGCTCTCCGCTGGTGAGCCACAACCTATGGTCGCTTTTTTTTCGTGTGTTAAGTGCTACGTGGTGACTTTGGATTCCCGTCCACCTATATGGTACAAACATAACGAAAGTTTTTTAAAAATTCAACATCAGTGAATGACTTTTATCTTTCAGTTTGGTGTGAGATGGATACCCCCCCCCCCACGTGAACAAAAACAGGCGCGCGGGGCAAACTAACCCCACACGCCAGTATACTCTGATGATGAAAATTATCCCAAATCGGGCTCGGCCACAAAAAACGCATCGATGGTCAAGCGGCCGCGCTGGCATCGCTGCTACTCGGCGACAACCTTCGTGGAGACCGCCCTGCTCCAGCTGTCGCCACTCCAGGCGTAGAGCACGCGCGTCTTCTGCTTGTTGTCGTCGTAGCCATACTCCTCTTTCCTGAGGCCTACCTTGACTCCGTCGCGGTAGGCGTATGTCGCCATCATGACGAGGTTTCCGTCGGCATCGAACACCATGTCGTCCACCACGTCGCTGCTGCTGAGGTCGTCGGACTTCTGCTCTGCGACGAAATTCCACCTGCCGCTTGGCGCAGCCTCGAAGAAAGTGGAAGAGACAGGCTCGCCACCGTCAGTCACGGTCACGACCTTTCAGGAGGCGAGCCATGAGCCGTCGACCTTCTTATACGTGACGGCTTCAATTTTGTTGTCATAATAGCTGAGTTGCTTCATGAATGTCTCCTGCCACTTCTTGCCGTCGATGGCTATTGTGAGTTCACTGGTGACGCGTCCTTTAGAGTCGCGGGACAAAATGGTCTTCCCTATAAGGCCCTTGCTGTCGTCAGAGCCCGCACTTGTTGTCACATCGCACACGAGGGCGAGGGCCACGATGGCCACTGCCGTGAAGAAAGTAATCGCGAGAGTCTTCATAATGCTTGACTTTATATCATTAAACCTTATCAATCCGATAAACTGCCGCGGGTGGTATCTCCATCCCGTTTTCAGTGCCAATTTACGATGGTTTATCTTAAAAGTTGCAAGCTATACGTTGCGTTCGCCCATCACGATTTAGGGGGTTAACCCAAATTATGAACAAAATAATAGACGAGTGGGTAGACACGACACAGGCCTTGGTGACGAAACGCATTTATTCGGTGACGAAACGCGCTGTGTTAATAAAAAATAAAAGCAGGGGGATCTGCAGTACGCTCCTACACGAGAAGCAGTCGCAGGTCGTAATACTCAAGTCCGGAGCGGGCGGCAAGGGCCTTGTTCGTGACCGTCCCGCGGTACATGGCGACGGCCGTGGCCATAGAGGGCGAGACGCGCGCCGCCCCATCGACACCGCCCTCGGCGGCGAGAAGAGAGAGGACGGGCGACACAACATCGCTGATGATGATTGAAGCGGTGTGTGGTGCGAGGACCGTGATATCGGGCAGGCAATGGAAGAAGAGTCCCGAGGCCCTGAATGTTGGGGCGGAAGAATCGGTGGGCCGCGACAGCTCGGTACGTCCGCCCGCCACGACATCGAGGTCTATGACCACTGCGTCGTGCTTGATGAGCGCAAGATAGTCGGCCGGGACGCAGAAGCACTGTCCGCCAGCATCGGGACGGCGCGTGCATATGAGGATATCGGCCGAGCGCAGAGCCTTGGTAAGCGCCTGCGGATGGAGCACAGAGGTGAAGACACGGTCGGGAAGTCGCCCGTCCATGGCGTGCAGCTTGGCGAGGCTGGTGTCGAAGACTTTGACATAGGCGCCGAGCGCGGAGGCAGCCCTGGTGGCGCAGAGGGCCGCGGCATCCGCCCCAATGATGACAATCTCGGTGGGAGGGACCCCAGTGACGCCTCCAATCATGACGCCCTTGCCCCCGTTGGTCTGCTCAAGCAGATGGGCGGCCGTGGTTATCGCCATGACGCCCTCCATCTGGCCAAGGCTGCGCGACAGGGCCGGCTCGGCGGAGCCCGCGTCAACCATCGCGTCGGCCGCAATGACCGACACCTTCTTGGCGGACAGCACCGCGAAGGGCGCGGAGTCCCACTCGTTCCGGCCGATGAGGCACACGAGAGTCTGACCCTTGCGCATAAGGCCGGCCTGCTCGCCGGATGGCGGGGACACTTTCACGATGACGTCGGACTCGAGCACCTCCCCGACAGAACCGACGACCTCGGCGCCAGCCGAGGCGTAGCTCTCATCGGAGAACCTTGCAGCCAGACCGAGCCCCCGCTGCACGACGACCCTGTGGCCTTGCGCGACGAAAATCTCAACGCCCTGCGGAGTTAGCGGGACCCGCGTCTCGGCCACCCCGTCCTCGGCAAGGATGCCGAATGAGACGGAGCGCCTGGAATGCGGGACGACCAGCTTCTCTTCGCAGGGCGTGAGCTGAAAATCCATAGTGGGGACGGTAGGTTTTATTTGACCGTGACGGTACGCGACCCGTCGGGGTTGACCGCGATGGTCAGAATCTTGGAGCCCTCGGGCAGGATGTCCTCGGCAATGGCCGGCCACTCGACAAAGCAGTAGTTGCCAGAGTAGAAGTACTCATCGAACCCCATGTTGTAGGCCTCCTCAATGTTCTTGAGCCTGTAGAGGTCGAAATGGTAGAGGGCCTTGCCACCGGGTAGGTCATAATCGTTGATGATGGCGAAGGTAGGGCTGTTGACGACGCTTGTTGTGCCAAGAGCCTTGCATATGGCCTTGACGAGGGTCGTCTTGCCCGCGCCCATGGGCGCGTCCATAGCCACGACGCGGCTATCGCCGATGGCCTTGATGACATCGGGGGCGATGCGTTCCATATCCTCGGCCGAATGCGCTGTGAAAGATGGCATATGACAGTTGATTACAGTTAACCCTTGATGTTGAGCTCGTCGATGATGTTCTGCGCGCCGCCCACCTTGTCGATGACGAAGAGGACGTAGCGCACGTCGACGCAGATGCACCGCTGTACGTCGGGCTCGAAGATGATGTCTCCGCTCATGGCCTCCCAGTTGCCGTCAAAGGCGAGGCCGATCAGCTCTCCATCGCCATTGATGACGGGGCTGCCGGAGTTGCCGCCCGTGATGTCGTTGTTCGTAATGAAGCAGACGTGCATCTTGCCGTCGGCATCGGCGTAGCGCCCGAAGTCCTTGGCGTTGTAGAGCTCCTTGAGCTTGGGGTCGACAACGAACTCCCAGTTGGTCGGGTCCTCCTTGGCCATGACGCCGTCGAGGTCGGTGAAGTAGCCGTAGGTGGTGTCGGGCGTTGAGTAACCGCCGACCTGCCCATAGCTGAGTCGCATGGTGAAGTTGGCGTCGGAGTAGAAGGAGCGCTCCGGCTGCATGCGCATGCGCGCCGCCATATATATGCGCCTCGCGTCCTCCAACTGCTCGCCGAGCGTGCCGGACGCCTCTATGATTGAGCTCTTGTAGACCTTGAGGATGTCCTCGGCGCACTTGGCTGCGGCGTCGGACGTTATGGCGTCGAAGTTGGCAGACTTGGCGGCCTCAATGAGCCTGGCGGAATCCGCCATTATGCTATTGGAGAAAAGCTTGTCGGTGAATGGAGCGAACGCCGCCTCGCGGGCGATGTCCTTGAAGAAGGCCGGGTGGAACTTCGAATCGATGTGCGAGGCATAGTATGCGAGGAGCGCGGCCGTGGCGCGCCTGTCGGTCTTTACGCTGTAGTCCTTATAGAAGGCTCTCGCGCCCTCAATGACGGCAGTCGTGTCGCTCGCCTTGGCTGCGATGTTCATACGGTGGGCGAACTTGAAAATCTCGGGGCCGCTCCATAGGCACTCGATCCAGTAATACATGCCCTTGTCGTAGGCCTCCATCTTGCCCGTCAGGCCCTTGAGGGTTTTGAGGACTATCTTCTCGTTCTTTGAGCCGTTTTTCTTGACCCATGCCTTGAAGGCCTTCTGCTCGGCCTCTTTGCGGCCTATGACGTCAAGGTTGTCAATGCCGCGGTTCATGCCGATGCTGTTTTTGTAGTAGTTGGTGGAGCGGGAGTATTTACTGGCGTATTTGATGTAGACGGCCTGGTCGGCCAGCATGTCGTCGAGCCATATTTTCTGCTTGATGCCTCGCGGCTCAATGCGGCTTGCGTTGGCCACGTCGCGCGTCTGCTTGACGTCCCACGAGGTGGCGTATCGGTCGGTGGAGCCCGGATAGCCTATGGTCATGGCGAAATCGCCGGGCTTCATGCCCTTGACGGAGACGGGGAGGTAGTGCGCGGGCTTGAATGGCTTGTTGTCCGCGGAATAGGCGGCCGGCTCATTATCTGGCCCGGCGTAGACGCGGAAGATGGAGAAATCGCCCGTGTGGCGCGGCCACTGCCAGTTGTCCGTGTCGTGACCGAACTTGCCGATGCTCTCGGGCGGCGTGCCGACAAGGCGCACATCGGTGAAGACCCTGTACTTGACGAGGAAATACTGGTTCCCGCCAAAGAAACGCTCGACGGAAGCCTCGACGAATTCGCCCTCGTCGACGCCTTTCTCTATAGTCTCGCAATGGCTGTTGATGAGAGCCATGCGCGCGGCTGGCTCCATATCGTCCGTGACGCCTTTCATGACCTCGTCCGTGACATCGTCAAACGACTTGAGGAAACGGACCGTGAGACCGTCGACTGGGAGATCCTCGGCGAAAGAGCGGGACCAGAAGCCGTCTCGCAGGTAATTATGCTCAACGGAGGAGAGCTGCTGAATTGAAGAGTACCCGCAATGGTGGTTTGTGAAGATCAGTCCGTTGTCTGACACTATCTCGCCGGTGCATCCGCCGCCGAAGATGATTACGGCGTCTTTGAGAGATCCGCTGTTGACACTGTAAATCTGCTTTGGCGTGAGGCGGCAGCCCTCCTGCCTCATCACGTCAATGTTATGTTTGCTGAGGAGGCTGAGAATCCACATGCCCTCGTCGGCCAGCGCCGTTGTCGCGACACCGAGCAGCGCCGCTAAAGAGATGAATGCTTTTTTCATTATTTAGAGAAATAAGGAACCGCACCGCTGCGCTCGGCAAGCACCGCACGCCATGGCGCAAAGCACAAATATAGCTAAAAATGCGGGCGGGGGCGCAGCGGATGGAAGTTTATTGTGATGTCGGGCGCACGCTCCGGCCGCAGAGGCCATCTAACCGGGACAAGGCCTTGTAATAATTCCAGACGAAAGCACGGTTCAGAATGTTAAGCACCGACCCAGCCACCCCTACGGGGCGCAGCGTTAGCCCACCACCGCGCGGGGCGTCGAAGTCCATTTGGTCGAGGTAGTCGGCCATGAGGTGGAAGATGTTGAAGCGCCCCATGACGTCGCGGCGGGCCGACAGTAGAAGCTCCAGCTCGGAATCGTAAGGGTCGGACGTCAAAAGGCCCTCGATGGCGGCTCGGGCGGACGGGAAGTCGGAAACGTCCACCTCGGTTATCGGCGCACGGGGAAAGTACTCCCTTACGTTTGGCGCACCCGAGTATATGACGTGACACCCTGCGAGGATGGCGTCGGAGAGTTTCTCCGTCCAGTAGTGGTTTGAACGGCAATTCTCGATGGCGATGGTGTACCTGTATGGAGCGAGGGCTTCCCATTTGTCGGCGACCTCGCGGAATCCTCGCCCGAAAACGTCCACCTGGCCAGGGAAAGCGTCAAGCAGCTTGCGGACAAACCGCAGGCGTTCGACGTGGCCACGGGTAAAGCACTTGGCACTCGTTATGACAGAGAGCCTTTTCGTCTTGGCGGGCAAAGGGGATGCGGCCAAATCATCGTATGAGAAGGAGAACCGCGTGTCTTGCCCCCGAGACTCATAAAACCCCACGAACCACGGCAAAGCCGCCGGACCGAAAGAGGCATTAGGGCGGCGCATAGAGGCCTGGCACGTGTGGAGGCGGCCGAACTGTCCCGTGTAGGACGACGGGAACATGCAAACAGAGGAGGGCTCGCTGAGCATGAGCAGCGAGTTTGCGGGGGCGATGTCGAAGTGCGCCGCCTCTCGCAAACACTTATTGCGGACGACTACCGAGTCGGGGCGGACGCCGTCCGGCATGGCATTGAAAAAGAAATGATACTCCCTGCCGGCCGAGCTCAGCACCGGCCTGCCGCCAGGCAGCTGACGAGACGTAAGGGGCGCACCGCCCGTAAGTACGAGCACATTGACACATCTACTCATCAGCCCAAGGCGTTGGCGACTCCCCACCCGCCCCTATGGCAGGGATTACAGGGTTGAGGACCTCGCCGTTTAACACTTTCTCGTATTTGGCCACATAGCCCTCCGCCATTCTCCGCGCCGAGAAGACGTCGCGCGCATACTCGTGGCACACGGCGGGGTCGAAATCGGCATGAGCGATGTCGTATATCATCTGGGAGCGCGAGGCGGATAGACACCCGACACCGGGCGTGACAATCTCGGGCATAGCCCCGTAAGGGGTGGCGAAGACGGGAGCGCCCATATAGAGGCTCTCAATGACGGCGAGACCGAACGGCTCGTGCCAGGCGACAGGGAAAATTAGGCCTGAGGACTGGCGGAGCAAGGCCGCCTTGGCCTCGCCGGCAACCATCCCGTGGAACGAGACGCGCGGCGAGAGCGTGAGGCGGAAACCCATATGGAAGCAGAAGCGCCGCCCGCCAAGGACATCAAGATGGCTGCCGTGGGGCAACCCCTTGGCCACCGATATGGCTCCGCTCACATTCTTGACCCGCCAGTCGGCCTTGCCGAGAAAATGGTAGCGGCATGAGCGCCGGCGCGAGAGATTTGGGGAGGCGTACTCAGGCCCGTCCCAGTCGATTCCGTTGTAGACGAACTGTGTGCTGCCATGACGCGCAGCGTGATTGGCCGAGACGAAGACGGAGTTGCGACTGAAGGACTTATTAAAGTTGCCGTGGATGGTCTCAACGAAAGGCAGGCCGAACCCCTCGGGCGGCGCGGAGTTGAAATGGACAACGTCGACGCCGTCAGGGATCTGCTCTGTGAGCGGCTGCGCAGGATTTCGCCAAACGACATTGGCAAACGG
>CAKVCS010000049.1 GCA_934725785.1 uncultured Bacteroidales bacterium
GGCGAGAACTCCATGCTCTCGTTCGCCTTCCGAGCCAACTACTCCTACAAGGGTCGCTACATGCTCACCGGCACCGTCCGCTGGGACGGCTCGTCCAAGTTCGCCGAGGACAACCAGTGGGGCGCCTTCCCCTCTGTGGCAGCCGCTTGGCGCATCACCGAGGAGATCTTCATGGAGAGCACGCGCGACGTCCTCTCCAACCTCAAGCTCCGCCTCTCCTATGGCGTGACGGGCAACAACGCCGGCGCCGGCAACTACGCGACCCAGCAGACCATCGAGGGCCCGTACTACCAGGCCTTCGGCGCAGCCACCAGCACCGGCTTCGCCCCATCGGCCATCGTCAACAAGGATCTCTCGTGGGAGAAGTCCGACGAGATTAACGTCGGCCTCGACTTCGGCTTCCTCTCCAACCGCGTCAGCGGCACCGTGGACATCTACCAGAAGCAGAGCCGCGACCTCCTCTACTCCGTACAGCTCCCGCTCGAGTCTGGCGGAGTCAAGATGACAACCAACATCGGCAAGGTCCGCAACCGCGGCATCGAGGTCGGCCTCTCCGGAACCATCATAGACACCGACGTCTTCACGTGGGAGATGAGCGCCAACTTCGCCAAGAACGTCAACGAGGTCAAGGAGATTGACGGAACCGGCAACGACCAGCCGAACAACAACCTCTTCATCGGCAAGACCATCAACAACATCTACGGCTACGTGTGGGACGGCATCGTATCCGACAAGGATATGGTGGTCCCCGACACCGAGGTGGCCCGATCCAAGGGCCTCACGCCAGGCTCCGTCATGAAGAGCTACGACTACTACTACCAGTGCTACGGATGGACCGAGGGCATGCCCATCATCCGCGACATGAACGGCGACGGCAACTTCGACGAGAACGACAAGAAGGTCTACAGCTCCGACCCGAAGTGGACTGGCTCGCTCTCCACCACCTTCACGGCGTTCGGCTTCGACCTCTCGGCAAGCCTCTACACCAAGCAGGGCTACACCGTCTACTCCAACACCTACGAGCGATATATGGACTACTCCGACCGTGGCCGCAACCGTCTCGACATGGACTACTACATCCCCGCTGGCACTCTCATCGACTGCGACGGAGTCAACCCCGACGGCACCTACATCAACCCCGTCTACCAGCAGTCCACCCACTACGGCAAGTACCCCTTCCCGACCCCGTCCGCCACGGGCAACGGCTCCGGCAACTACTTCACCAAGGGTGTGGGCAACTATGTCGACGCGTCGTTCGTCAAGATCAAGAACATCACGCTCGGCTACTCCATCCCTCAGAACATCCTCGACGTCATCCACCTGCAGAAGGCGCGCGTCTACTGCACGGTCACCAATCCGTTCTGCTGGAGCAAGGACGACTTCAAGGGCTGGGACCCCGAGTGGGCCGGAGCCGACCTCAAGAACGACGGCCCCGCAACGGTCACTTGCGAGTTCGGCCTGAACCTCAAGTTTTAGTCACTGATTGGATACACTGTCAAGACTCTTAGAAATGAAACGACACATCAGCATATTCGCTCTCGCGGCAATGACCCTCCTCGGGGCGGCGCCGCTCACCGGCTGCGAGGATTTCCTCGTCGCCGACAACAAGAGCGAGGGCGGGCAGACGGCGGACGACTATTACGCCACCCCCGAGGGCCTGCAGGCCTTCCGCACCTACGCCTTCTCGCTCCTCAAGCCCCTCGTCGATGAGACTTACCTCTCCATGACCGACGATGGCACCGACCTCTACTGGAACGCCCGCGGCAAGTCGCCCAACGACCCCGCCTTCGGCCTCTACACGGTCGTGGCGGAGAATGAGACCGTCAAGGACTTCTACTCGGCATGCTACAAGCTCATCAACGCCGCCAACGGCGTCATATATTATGGTGGAGACACCTACGCCTCCGAGATGAAGTTCGTCCGCAGCTACGCGTACTACATCCTCACCCAGCAGTTCGGCGGCGTCCCCTACGTCACCTCCTACATCAACAGCGCCGAGCGCAACTACCCGCGCACGCCGCTCAAGGAGGTCTATGACGGCATCCTTGCCGACCTCGACGCCGTCATAGCCGACGAGAGCGTGCCCGCCATGTCCGCCCACGACGGCTCCGTCTCCAAGCAGGCAGCCAACGCCTTGGCCGCCAAGGTCGCCCTCGCCGCGGGATGGGATCTCGGCACCACGCTCACCGACGACCGCCAGGGCTCCTACACTGTCAACGACAAGGCCTACTTCAACCGCGCGGCCTCATATGCCGACGCGGCGATAGCGGGCGTGAGCCTCATGCCCGACTTCGCCGAGAAGTGGAAGTTTGAGAATGAGGACAACCAGGAGGAGATTTTCTCCGTAGACTATGACAGGGCAAGCTGGCCGGGCGCGGCCTCCGAGTGCGGGCACAGCCTCCAGAACCAGTTCGCCAACTACTACGGCGAGATGACAACAGAGGGCGTCAAGCAGGGATCCTCGCTCAACGGCGTCTCGCTCAAGAGCCTCTACCTCTTCGACAAGGGCGACGCACGCTATGCCGCCACTTTCGCCATGACGCACTACAACCTTGCCGACAGCTGGGACAACTCGGGCTACTACGCGATGTACAAGGTCTCCAACACCAGCAACCTCCCCATCGCCTACTACTATGCGCCCTCCTACACCTCGCGCAGCGAGTTCACCGACTTCCTCGACGCCCACAAGGCGCAGTTCGTCAAGGGCTCGTGCGCCGTCACGCCCAAGGCTTTCCTGCTTGGCAAGACGACGGTGATGGCAACTTTCGATGCCGATGGCTCCTACAATCTGAAAAACGTGGAGTTCCTCTCCGCCTCCGACCATACGCCGGGTGTCAACAGCTCCGCCCTCTCCAACGAGGTGGCCGGGATGGACTGCGTCCGCAAGTGGGATGACCCCAACACCCTCCAGGCCGCCAAGAAGACCCAGAGCTGCCGCGACATCCTCCTGCTCGACGTGGCGGCAGCCAAGCTCGACAAGGCCGAGGCCCTCCTCCTCGCGGGCGACGAGGCAGGTTCGCTCGCTGCGGTCAACGAGATCCGCGACCGCGCCGGCGTCTCGACGCTCGGCAGCTTCGGCTCATACGCCTGCTCTTACACCAGCCAGATCTCCGGCTTCACGCCAAACGCCCTCGATGTCGTCCTCGACGAGCGCGCCCGCGAGATGTACGGCCAGCCCGGCCGATGGTACGACCTGCGCCGCACGCGTCAGATGTACCGTTACGTCTTCGCCTTTGGCGTCAACATGACCTATTCCACCCAGATCCCGACCCCGTCCGGCGTCTACAAGTGGTATCGCCCCATTCCTTTCGAGGAGATTTCGGGCAACACCGCCATGACGCAGGAAGACCAGAACCCTGGCTATTAAGTCTTAACTCTTCACCTCTAATTGGTTTTCAACATGAAACGCAAAATATTGGCCTCCGTCCTTTGCGCCCTCGCCATCGGCTTCTCCGCTTGCGATGACGACGACGATGACGCCATCATATCCACATCCCCCGAGAAGGCCATAGCCGGCAAGTCGTTCGAGGGCCTCTATCAGGTCATCGACGGTAAGACCGGCGACACGACCTACGTGAGCGGATCCGTCTCTTTCGCCTCTACCGACACGGCGTATGTCTGCAAGGTCACGGCGGAGCTCAAAGGTGAGACCTCCTCTATGCAGTTCACGTCTACCGTCTTGGCCAACGTAGTACAGACTTCTAACGGATTCTCGTTCTATCTCTACCCTGATGAGGTTGATTCCAGCAACCCGCCAATGGGAGATGCAGGTTTTTCCGGGCTTATTGAGAATGAGGGTGGATGCATTCTCTCTTTTGTACGCTCCATCCGTAATGGACGTAAGGTCTATGCTACGAACTTTACGTTCTCTGACACGGCTTTTAACCTAAAGCAATAGGTTTTGTTGGTGGCGCAAGTTCGGTATTAGTCTTGCGCCACCCATTTAAAATAACAGTCATAAATATCTAAACAATTTCATATGAGGAACATTTTACTTCTTTTGGCAGCCGCAGGCTGCAGCTCCGCGGCTTTCGCCCAGGAGGTCGAGAGTGTCGACACCGTTAACATAACCAAGGATTATGCGGCTGTTAAAGCTGGCACTGTTCTCGCTAAGACAGACAATGTCACTATGGCAGTAGCGTATGACGATGAGTACAAGACTGTCGCTCTGACAGCAGAGGCAGATGCGGTCAACCAGATTGTCATCGATGGCAAGACCTATGACCTTCCCAAGGGTGTACAGGGAAAAACAAACCCGTCTGGCACGTTGAGCGCACCTCAGACCTCTGGTGCCGTGTTCTCTTTCAGTGTCAATACCGATGGCTACCTTTACGTCTTCTCAAAATTGACGTACAATAAGAGCTATTATGTATGGGAGGGCACTGGATCTAACAGAAATAGCAAAGACCCTATGGTAGCTTACGCCATTGCGGCTTTCGATCCAAGTACAGGTGAAAAGTATGCAGCAACGTTGCCTTCTGATGAAGACGGACTTTTTGCTTCGGAAGGTAAGTTTCTCGCACCAGAAGATGAAGCAAAAGCCTACACCTCAACCAGTTGGTCAAGGGATTACGTCAAACTTGACGGCACGAACAAGACCACATGGGAAGAGTACGAGAGTGATGCCACCGTTAAGGAAAAGGTAGATGCTTATCTTGAAGAGAAAGGCTTGACCCTCTGCGCTAAGGATGCCGATGGTGCCGACGCAAACCTTTGCACTAAGATCACCAATAATGGCACAGCCATAGCGACGGCTGCTGGCATCATCGCGGCAGCAAATGGTGGCCAGTGCAATTGGACAACTGGTAACGCATCAGGTGTTGTGGCTTTCTCCGTAATTGCTGGCAATACCTACTACTTCAACGCAACCGGCTCCAAGGTCACCTGCGGCGGCTTCCTCTTCATCCCCGGCGCAACGGAGCTTGCCTCCATCAGCGGCGCCAAGGGTGCTGAGACTCCCGAGACCGCCATCAAGGAAATCTCCATTTCCGATCTCGATGCCGATGCTCCTGTCTACAACATCCAGGGCCAGCGCGTAGGCAAGAACTTCAAGGGCGTCTGCATCCAGGGCGGCAAGAAGTTCATCGTAAAGTAAGCATCTGCGCGTCTTAGCGCGTCTGTAGCTTATATCAGAAGTCCCGCCCGCGGAGGTGTACCCTCCGCGGGCGGGGTTTTTTACGCTGTATGCAGCGCGGCGGCATAATCCTCACAATAGAATGGTCAAAGTAACATAAGTATTTTTTGTTGTTTAACAACATTCGCTACTTTTGAGCTGTCAAACTATATACCAGAAAATAAGTATGATGAAATCTTTACTCTTTTTCGCCGCCGCCTCTGTTAGCGCATTCGCCGTGGCGCAGACCCAGTCCGCTTTTGTTGATGCCGATGCTTATGGCGCATCGGGAGTGAAAAAGGTTGCGGGAGACGTCTTCTGTGAGACTCAGGATGTCAAGATCACTTTTGCTTTTGAAGAAACCTATAAGTCCCAGTCTCTTACGGCAGACGGTGGAGTGGTGAACCAAGTGGAGATTGACGGCGTGGCCTATGATTTGGGCACGGGCATCCAAGGCGGCAACAATGTCAAAGAGGCTCAGTTCAACCAGTTGCCCACCAAGGGGGCTGCCCTCAAGATTGACGCGGGTGCCGACGGCTACCTCTACGTCTTCTCAAAAGTTTCGAACAATAAGACGTTCTACGTTGCAGACGCCGCTACTGAGAGCATGGTGAAGTATGCCTATTCCGTATCCCTTTTCAACGTGGCTAATGGAGACAACTACGCCTTCACGCTCCCCAGCATAGAGGGCAACCCGGGGGTGTTCTATGAGGGAATACTAAACGAGGACGGGAAAGTAGGCACCGAGACTAATGCCGACGCTGACTACACCGAAGATGGAAGTGGCAAGAAGTTTGCAACTTCTCAGACGTGCTACGAGAAGGCGAATCCCAAGGATGCCAAGGCATGGAGCGGCAACGCCAGCGGCGTCATAGCCTTCCCCGTAAAGGCCGGCAAGAGCTACCTCCTCTACGGTGGCGGCACTAAGCTAATCCACAGCGGCTTCGTCTTCATCCCCGGCGCTACCGCCCTTGCTACTGTCACGGCAGTCAAGGTTGAGAATCCCGAGAATCCGGAGAATCCCGAGACCGCCATCAAGGAGGTCAAAATCTCCGACCTCGACGCCGACGCTCCTGTATTCAACATCCAGGGCCAGCGCGTAGGCAAGAGCTTCAAGGGCGTCTGCATACAGGGTGGCAAGAAATATGTCGTGAAGTAAGCGCGGCAAGCCTCATAATAAGAAATTGTGAGCGCGGCCCCGCCATGCGATATGCGTGGCGGGGTCGCCTCTTTTGTTGCCGCGAGTGCGGATAATTTGTAATTTTGAGGATACGTTAACAACACATGTGGCGATATGAGTAGCCACTCACAAGCGAATGACCCTTAAGACAGATGTGAAAGTCCCGATGCAGGACCTCCCCGCGCTCCACGCCCGCCTCGAGCCGGCGCTCTCAGCAGCCATAGGGAGGGTCGTGGCGGGCGGAGCGTACATACGCGGTGGCGAGGTCCGGGCCCTCGAGGACGAGCTGGCCCGCTATGTCGGCGCGCCCTATTGCCGGACGTGCGCCAACGGCACAGAGGCTCTGCAGATAGCCATGATGGCCCTTGGCCTCCAGCCGGGCGACGAGGTCATAACCACGGCTTTCTCCTTTATAGCGGCTGCCGAAGCCTGCCTCCTGCTCGGGCTTAAAGTGGTCTTCGCCGATGTCGACCCCAAGACGTTCAATATCGACCCGCGTGCACTCGACCCGCTCGTCACTCCGCGGACTCGCGCCATAATACCCGTCCACCTCTTCGGCCGTATGGCCCCTATGGAGCCCATCCTCGACTTTGCCCGCCGCCACGGCCTCTACGTCATTGAGGACGCCGCGCAGGCTTTCGGCTCAGAGCAGACCGTCTTCGGCAAGAGGGTCAAGGCCTGCGCCGCGGGAGTGATAGGCTGCACATCTTTCTTCCCGACCAAGAACCTCGGCTGCATGGGCGACGGCGGGGCCATTTTCACCAGTTCGGAAGATCTCGCACGCAAGGTGGCGATAGTGGCAAGCCACGGGGCGGAGCGCAAGTACCACAGCACCCGCGTGGGGCTCAACAGCCGCCTCGACGAGATTCAGGCGGCCATTCTCCGCGTCAAGCTGCGAAGGCTCGACGAGTGCCTCGCGCGCCGGCAGGCTGCAGCCATGCGCTACCGACAGGCGCTCGCGGGGTGCGACTTCGTCGTCCGCCCCGACATGGCGGACGGCCACACCTTCAATCAGTTCACCCTCCGCGTCAACTACGGCTGCCGCGATGACCTGCGAGAGTTCCTCGCCCTCCGCGGCGTGGACTCAATGATATATTTCCCCGAGCCCATCCACCGCCAGCCCGTCTTCGCCTCGCGCCTCACGCAGCCCGAGCTCGGGTCATGCCCCGAGGCCGACCGTGCGTCAGCCGAGGTGCTTTC
>CAKVCS010000050.1 GCA_934725785.1 uncultured Bacteroidales bacterium
ACGTAAGCTTGGCCCTGTTGCTGCTGAAGCGCGGGACGAAGCCTATGAGGAAGTCCGTCTCCCACCGCTGGTTCTTGCCATAGTCCCACCCCGGGCCTATGGACAGCATGCCTATGCTGCCTGCGAATTGTGTCTTGGTGTAGTGGGGAATCAGCTTAGCGTGAGCCTCTTGGTATTTCTCTATGCGCATGTCATACCTCGTCACGCCTTCGGGCAGCGAGTCCGGGCGCAGAGCCGCCGAGGCCGACGCATGGAGAGCGGGGGCGGACAGCAAGGCCGCCGCGAAGAGCTTAAAAAGTAGCGACCTCATATGTATATCCGTCTTCTTTTATGTCAAAAATCAAGTAGGCGCGGTCAGCGACGCACGTCGTCGTGTGATATATCAACCCGTCGCCAAACAGGTCGTCGTGGGTGATGCGATGGATGTGGCCGGAGATTGAGAACATGAAGCCGGGCATGCGCTTCAGGACTTCGTGGAAGAAGCGCGCGATGTTGTTGTTGAACTCGTCGTCAAAAGGGCGGCAGTGCTGCAGCACTATGGTGCGTGAGCAGTCGGACGGGAAGTTGTCCATCTCCGAATATAAGAAGTTGAGGTCCGGCACGGGGTGCGAATAGTCGAACTCCAGCGCGTTGGTGTTCAGGCACACGAAGCGGACGTCGCCCGCCGAGAACGCGAAGTTGAGATCTCCCCACACTTTGCCGAATGTCTGTTTGCCAGTCCCCAGGCAGTCGTGGTTGCCTATCACGGCGACATACGGGGCCTCGAGCTTCGAGAGGATGTCGCGCTGCCAAAGGAACTCCTTGTTCACGCCGAAGTCCGTCAGGTCGCCCGCATGGACTATAAAGTCTATGTCCGTACGGCTGTTGAGGTCGCGAACCAGGTCCTCCGTCTCGTCATACCATCGTTGGGTGTCGGATATCAAGGCGAAGCGGAACGCCTTGCGCCCCTTAGTCGCCGCCTCTATGCGCGCCACGTTGCGCTGGTTAATGTGTGTTTCGCCGCTGATGTCAACGCAATATGGGTGGTAGTCGAATGCGTCGCAGGCGGAAAGTAGCGCAGCGGCGCACAGCCCCGCCACAATGGCTGTGGCGATGGGTTGCTTGACTCTTCTGATTTTCAAGATGTCGATGTGTTTGAATTATTCTCCCGCTAAGTTAGCGCGTTTTCCCGTAAAATTGGTAGCCGTTCACTTGACGCGTCTACCTGAGTTTGTGGCTAAAAGGCGTAAACTTGCCAGCAAAACCACAAAGTCAGATATACATTATGCGAATTCAGTTTTTAATTGCCGTGATCGCGCTGGCGGCGGGTTCCGTGTGCAGCGCGCAGGAGGTCGCGTCGGGCGGCAGTGACGCGCCGGCCACTGACGTTAGCCTGGTGCTCACGCAGTCATGGGACAAGACGTTCCAGCAGAGCGACAGGGTGGAGCACCGGAAGGTGACATTCCACAACCGTTTCGGTATCACGCTCGCCGCCGACGTCTACGTCCCCATCCGTTCGCTCGCGGATAGAGATGCGGATTCAAAATTGCCGGCAATTGCCGTGTGCGGCCCCTTTGGTGCCGTCAAGGAGCAATCGTCGGGCCTCTATGCGCAGAGTCTCGCAGAGCGAGGCTTCCTCACCATGGCGTTCGACCCGTCATTCACAGGCGAGAGCGGCGGCGAGCCCCGCAACGTGGCCTCGCCTGACCTCAATACCGAGGATTTCAGCGCCGCTGTCGATTACCTCGCTACGAGCGACATGGTAGACGCTGGCAGGATAGGGATTCTCGGCATATGCGGGTGGGGCGGCTTCGCCATCAATGCCGCCGCCAACGACCCGCGGATAAAGGCTACTGTAGCCTCGACCATGTATAGCATTACGCGTGTCACCACGAACGGCTATTTCGACCAGGCCACGGCGGAACAACGTTACCAAAAGCGGGTCGAGCTAAGCAGCCAACGCACCGAGGACTATCGCACAGGAAGTTACAAGCGCAACGTCATGAACCCTAAGCCGGTCGATGGCGACCCGCAGTTCATGCAAGACTACTACGATTACTATAAGACAAAGCGCGGCTTCCACGAGCGTTCCATCAACTCGGGGCAAGGCTGGAATGTCACATCCTCCCTAAGCTTTTTGAACTCGCAGATATTGCAATACGCGAGCGAGATCCGCAGTGCGGTACTCATTGTCCACGGCGAGAAAGCCCACTCACGCTATATGGGCGAGGACGCGTTCAAACTGCTCAAGGGCGAGAACAAGAGGCTGCTCATTGTGCCGGGCGCAACACATTGCGACCTCTATGACAATCTCAGTCTCATCCCGCTTGACGATATCGCCGAGTTCTTCCGAGCCTACCTCAAGTAGCCGGCTGATTGAGACGAACGGGGTGTCTGTGCCGTTGTAGCAAAAGCAAACAAAAAAGGCGTGGAAAGAGACTTCCCGCCTTTTTTCGCTACATTGTGAGAGAAATAAAGCACTTGACACTGTGAGTGCCAACTATTCCATAGCGTTCATTGTTTTGGGCGCTATGCAAATATGACAGTGCAGCTCTCCCCATCTTGTTGCCGCAAGGGTTAAAACTCCACGCTCAGCTTGACGTTTATGCGCCTTGACGTCAAGTAGTTCGGCACTCCATATTTGTTCCCCTCGGTGTCCGACACCCAGAAGTGGGATATCGTGTTGGCGAAGTCGAAGAGGTTGAAGACCTCGACGCCTGCCTTGGCCGAACGCAGCGGCCTGTTTTTCTGCGTCCCGTCTTTGCCCAGGGCGAAGTCTTTATACAGCCCGAGGTCAACTCGCTTGTAGCCCGGCATCCTGTTGGTCTGTTGCCAGCGCTCGCTGCCCGACGGGCCGAACGGCAGGCCCGTGCCGAAGAACATGCTCAGCATGGCCGTCACGCTCTTGTTGCCCGGCATGTAGTCCTGCACCATTATGGAGAACTGGACCCTCTGGTCCGTAGGGCGGGCTATGCTGCCGTGGCCGTCGCCCTCAATGTCCTCTTTTGTCTGCATTATGCTCAGCGTGGCCCAGCTCTCCGCTCCTTTCACCAGCTCTCCGTTGAGCTTGAAGTCCACGCCCGCCGCATACCCGCGTGCGGAGTTCTCCGCCTCGTAGCGCAGGCGGACGTTGTCTATGCTATAGGGGTTGAGGTCCCGGAGCCACTTGTAATAGGCCTCGACCGAGAATTTCATAGGCCGCTCGGCCGAGCCGAAGTACAGGTCTCCGCCGCATATGAGCTGCCAGCTCTTTTGCGGGCCTACGCCCTTGTTCAGCGTGGCGTCGGCCCTTTTCATCTCGCGCAGGTTGGGCAGCTGGCAATACCGACCCGTCGCGAGCCTCAGCCTCCACCTCCCGAAGTTCGCCGTGGCGGCGGCTCGCGGGCTCCATATGGTGTGGCCGCCGGCCGTCTGGTGGGCAAGGCGCATCCCAAGTGTCAGCGTCAGAGTCCCTTCGCCTATCGGCAGCCCGTGCGTGGCGCTGCTTGCGTAGACTTCCGCGCGGGTCTGCCACAGGGCGTTGTCGGCCATTCGCAGGCTGGTCATGCGCAGGTCGCCCGCCGATGGCGGCGTGACATATCCCGCCGAGTCGGTGTATTCCCACTCGTCGGTGAGGTCGGCGTAGTGTTCCCTGGTCAGCTTGGCCTGCGCCTTCAGGTCGTTATATGGCCCGGCGCTCGCCGTCACGCCCGCGCTGACCGAGTAGACCTCGCCGAACAGGAAGTTGCGGGCGTGTTGCATGTATCCGCCTACGCCAATGTTCTCGCTCTGGTCTACCGCGGTCTCGCTCTGCGAGTTGGCCGCCTGCTGAAGCCAATATTCGCCAAGGATGTCATATTTCTCCTCCTCCTCCGTCCGGAACATCGACGCCGTCAGGTTCACTCTCCCCCGTTCACCTATCCTCTTGTCAGCCTGCGCCGCCACGACGCACGTGCGGTACTTGTCCTTCTCCTGCCCCTCAAAATATATGGTCAGCTTCTTGGCGTCTGATATGGTGCCGAAGGTTGTCTCGCGGTCCTCGGGCGTGAATTTATATGTGTTCTGCGAATAGTACGCCAGCAGCCCGATGGTTGTCCCGCCCCCGCCCGTGGTCAGGGTCCAGTATGTCTGCGCGTCGAAGAATGTCGGGGCGTAGTCGCCCTTCGTGTCCAGGCTGCCAAACAGGTATTGGTTTGTCTTGTACCTCACACCCGTTATGTGGGTGACGCGCCCGCCCGCTATGGCGCCCTCCGCATGGGCCTGCGCGCCGAGCAGGCTCACTCGCCCTCCGGCGTGGAACTCGCTCGGACGCTTGTAGCGGACGTCCAATACGCTCGAGAGCTTGTCGCCATACGTGGCGTCGAACCCGCCAGCCGAGAAGTTGAGCTCCTCCACCATGTCGGGGTTCACGAAGCTCAGGCCCTCCTGCTCGCCAGCCCTTATGAGGAACGGGCGGTAGACCTCCACGCCGTTCACGTACACGAGGTTCTCGTCGAAGCTGCCGCCCCTGACGCGGTACTGGCTGCTCAGCTCGTTGTTGCTCGCCACGCCCATCTGGCTCTTTATCACGGCCTCCACGCCCGCATCCGCGCTGGCCACGTCGGTCGCCAGCTTGGCGTTGATGCCCTCGAAGCCCGCCGCCTGCCGTTTGCCTACCACGGCAACCTCGTCGCCCTCTATATCGTCAATGTTCATCACGATGCGTATGTCGCGGCTCCGGCTCGGAATCTCAAGCGTGTCGGGCTTATAGCCGAGGCATCGGACAGCCACGCGGGTGGGGTAACGCCCCGAGTACCTTATGCCGAAGCGTCCGTCGGCGTCGGTCACCGCGCCCGTTATTGTGCTGAGCTCCATTATCGTCGCGCCCTCTATCGGGCGGCCGCCCTTGTCCTCGATGCGGCCTCCGAAGCCTTGAGCCGTGGCCGTGGCCGTGGCAAGCGCAGCTGCGGCCATGGTGAGTATCTTTTGTGCCAATGTTCTCTTTCCGGGCATCGCGTGCTTTAAATGTTAATGTTAAGGTGTGTACGATGGGCAAAGATAGCATAAAAAGGGGGCTGGGCGTGTGGCGGCTTCTTCGGTCGTGAAGGAAAAAATGCTCAGAAAATGTGGGGAGCCTCTTGCGAGAAGAGAAAAAATGCCTACCTTTGCATCGTCATTCAAGGAGAGATGGCAGAGTGGTCGATTGCACCTGTCTTGAAAACAGGCGTACAGCGATGTACCCGGGGTTCGAATCCCTGTCTCTCCGCAAATTTTCTACGAAAATTTTAGCCTTGGATTAATCCAAGGCTTTTTGTGTTTTTACACAAAAAGCCTCATAACCTCTTAACTGACTGATTGCGCTTCTCCATCAAGGATTTCTCGTTCGGTTCTTTGAACCTGGGCGATATTGACCTTACCAACGTCACCGGCATTGTTGACGGCAACCGCGACCTCATGCTTAACACCGAGGGACAGCAGGTGTCGGTTATGCTCGGGCCTCTTGCCGTGAACGTCAACGTGACACTTTTTGAAGGTGAGTCGGGCGTTCGCCTTGTCAATCCGGATTCATCCATATCCCCGGCTACCCCCGGAAACTCCCGACTGTGTCGCATATGCCACGCAGGAATGTCTAAATCTAAACCAAAATAGCGTATGAAGAGAATCCTTACATTTTTTATGCTCTTTGCGGCAGCCTTCGCCAATGCGGCTGCTGCGGACGTCGAGGTTGCCGACCAGGCCACCTATGTGGGCGATCTTTCCATAGTTGTCAAGGGAAAGGAGACAAAGAACGAGAACACCAACATAATCATAGAGCGGACTGATGCGGAGAAGGGGCTGTATAAGCTCTCTATCAAGGATTTCAAGTTCGGTGACTTGAGTTTGGGTGACATCAATCTTACGGACGTGGAGGGTGTCGTGGACGACAACCGCGACTTGAGGCTATCCGTTGAAAATCAGTCTGTATCCGTGAAATTGTCTATCGTTCCGGTCGCTGTCAAGGTATCTCTCGAAGGTGTCGTCTCTGGCGCGAAATTCAAGACGACAAGCCTCGAAATAATGGATGCCCCTATGGTCGGTACAGTCTCGGCCGCATTCGAGGGCGAGTCGGACGCATATCTCGTGGCTCCTAAGGATCCGGAATCACCGGCAACCTCCCTGCCCTCGGTCAACGCGGCCGACGGCACTGTTCAGATTTTCAACCTCCTCGGGCATCCCGTGCAGACCATGGGTCGCGGCGTCTACATTATCCGCCGTGCCGATGGCTCGACGGTAAAGGTCGTGAGGCGTTAATTGGCTTCAATGGCAGGGGGGGGAGTTTCCCCCCCCGTGCGTATAATAAAAGGCGCGCTACCCTCAATGGATGGCGCGCCTTTTTGTTTTGCGGATTTTGGTGCGTAAGGATGTCGCCGCGCCCGTCATGGCGGGGGGGTACGCAAAAAAAAATCGAGCCTCCGAAGAAGCCCGACTTATTAGTTTTCACAACGGAATAATCCTTATTGTGAGTCGCTTTCAAATTTCTACAGCAAATGTATGTAAGATGGATGAAATGTCCAAGGTCAAGGAGGAGAAAAATACATAAATTTGGAGGGTGAAGATTTTTTTTAGAGAAATATGGTCGGTGTGTCACGCTATGGGACACGTTTGCGCTATATTAGCCCGCGATTGTTAATCACCAGACTGTCAGAGAATATCTAAGTAAAAAAGATAAACACAAGAATATGACAAAGCGAATATTAGGTCTTGATTTGGGCTCCAACAGTATCGGTTGGGCAGTGGTGAACGCCGAGATTGAGGGCGACGACGTGAGGCCCGTGAGCATCGAGGCGGCAGGCAGCCGCATCCTGCCAATGGACAGTGACTTGTTGAGCGACTTTGAGAAGGGAAATTCTGTGTCGCAGACAGAGGTGAGGCGTAAATACCGTTCTATGCGCCGCAGGTGTGAGCGCAAGAAGCTGCGCCGCGCCCGCATGTTGCGCGTTCTGCGCATATTAGGGTGGCTGCCCGAGCACATGGCTGGGGCTATAGACGAGTATGGAAACATAAAGAAGGGCCTCGAGCCCAAGATGGAGTGGGCAGACGGCGGCAAATTCATCTATCCCGAAGCTTTCGAGGCCATGTGCGGCGAGTTCACGTCCCGCCACCCGGAGCTTAAGTCCGTCTCGCACGACTGGACGGTTTATTACCTGCGCGCCAAGGCCTCCCGTGAGGCCATATCGGGCCCCGAGCTGGCGTGGGTGCTACTGGGCATGAACCAGAAGAGAGGGTATCAGGCGTCGCGCGCGGACGCCTCGGTGCCTGCCGAGGAGGAGGGGGTGAAGAAGGAAATTGTGGACGTGAAGGTCACGTCGTGGTCGCCGCTGGAGGCCAAGGGAAGGGCGAAGAGAGCCGTGACGCTCCATTTTGACGATGGCGGCCAGATGGACATGCCATACTATGGCGCGACACCCGACGACCTTGTAG
>CAKVCS010000051.1 GCA_934725785.1 uncultured Bacteroidales bacterium
GGAAAAAGCCCTCCCATCCCCGTGCGCGGCGGCCCTGCCTGTATGGGTCGCTCCCTATTTCTTTTTGTCGCTCTTCTTCTTCACCGAGAATCCGAACTTGCCGAGCAGCCTGCCCACGGCGTAATACTTGCCGTGGCTGTAGCATATGGGCTTGGCGTTCTCCAGCTCGAAAGCCCCTGTGGCCGGGTCTATGTAACGGTCGTCGGCCCTTACGCCAGTCACCTCGGCTATGAACATGTCGTGCGACCCGAGCTCTATCACCTGCTTCACCTTGCACTCTATCGAGACCGGGCTCTCCGCGATGCCTGGCGCTTTAACCGTGTAGCTCTCGCACGGGGTCAGCCCCATCTCCTGCCATTTGTTCACGTCGCGGCCGCTCTTGACGCCGCACCAGTCCGTGGCGCGCGTCAGCTCCTCTGTCGTAAGGTTTATGACGAACTCGCCCGTACGGCTTATTATTCCGTGCGAGTGCCGTTCCTTGCGAACGGATATGCTCACCATGGGCGGGGTGGAGCATATGGTGCCGGCCCACGCCACGGTTATTATGTTATAGCTCTCGGGCGAGTCTCCGCAGCTCACCATGACGACGGGCAGGGGGTAGAGCATGTTGCCTGGCTTGAATGATATGTTTGCCATTAATTTCTGATGTTATGCAATAAAACGAGGGAAATCTCGTTAACCTTTTGTTAATAAGAACGCAAATGTCGACTCTTACTTATCTGGACAATGACGATGTGGAGATATATGATATCTGCTACATTGAGTCAAATAGGGACCACGCTGGCAGGGTGTGGGATCTGCTCTCCGTAGAGGGGAACTTCGAAGACTATGACTATCCCGTGCCCTGCTCTCGGAGGCTGAAAGAATGGCTTGATAGTCACGACGGTTTAACTTTGCCAGACGACCTTCCTGGCCAGCTGATAATTGTCGAGGCGGACGGCTGCGAGTCTGGCGAATTCCCGTTCACCACGTCCGACTGCTGGCTCACTTTCGCCGACCCCGACAAGCCCCGAAGATACGGGACCGAGGAAATATCATTGGGCAGTGCCCGCCAGTTGCTCCGTAAACGTTGGCAAGAGTAAACGACCAAATATGCTCTCACATGTCCGAGCTTATCTACCTGCGGCGCTACAATAAGATATACAAGATCACCACAAGGCGGTCACTCCCCGATCACAGGGGAAAGAGATACGACGACAGGGCTCTCTATGGCGGCTTCTTCAGCGCCAAGCCTTGTGCCATCCCATGCTCCATAAGGCTGAACGCGTGGATGGATGAGCACCCCGGCATCCCGTCCCCCGAGACGCTGATGATCGTTGCCGCAGATGGCGATGAGCGCGGCATCCACCCGTTCAAGACTTCCTACTACTGGCTAACGCTGTCCAACGGTGGGGGTGGGCGCGTCCGCGTCTCGCTCCGTGAGGCCGCGAGACTTCTTGGCGAGTAGCCCCGGCTACTTCATCACCATGTGCTCCTCCGTCGTCACCTTCTCGCAATAGTGGCATTTGAGGGCCAGGGGCAGCTTGCTCACGACGAAGAACCGCGTCGTGATGTCCTCGTGGTTGGTTATGCACTTGGGGTTGAAGCAGCGGACGTAGCCGGTCAGCTCGTCGGGCAGGGACACCTGCCTTTTCTCCACCACCTTATAGTCCCTTATTATATTCAGTTTGGCTTCAGGGGCCACAAGGGCTATCTTGTTGATGTCGTCGTCCGCGAAGAATCGGTCCGACACCTTTATTATGCTCTTGCGCCCCAGCATCTTGCTCTCAAGGTTGGTGCCGAACGTTATGGCGTTGGGAATCTTCTCAAGCCCAAGCAGTGATATGACCTTGAAAAGGTTCTGCGCAGGTATGTGGTCTATCACCGTGCCATCTTTTATGGCGCTTACTTTCAGCTCTTTATCGTTACTCTCCATTTTCTTGTCTCTCTGTTTTGTGTTGCGGTCTCGCCTTTACTCTTTCGCGCCCAGGATGGCGGCAATGATGGCCATGCGGGTGAACATGCCGTTCTTTGCCTGCTCAAAGAAGTAGGCTTTGGGGTTCTGGTCGACGTCGGTCGAGATCTCTCCCACGCGTGGCAGCGGGTGGAGTATCCGCAGGTTGTCTTTCGTCACGTCGAGCATGTCGTTGTGGAGCACGTACGTGTTCTTCACCCTCTCATATTCCATAAGGTCCGAGAATCGCTCCTTCTGCACTCGCGTCATGTACAGGATGTCGGCCGTCGGCAGCACGTCGGCCATGTCGTGGTGCTCCTCGTACTTTATGCCCTTCTCATCGAGGAAGGCCTTGTACTCCTGGGGCATCTTGAGCTCGTCTGGCGCCACGAAGTAGAATGTCGGGTTGAAGTAGCTCATGGCCTGTATGAGGCTGTGCACCGTGCGGCCATATTTCAAGTCGCCCACCAGGGCTATCTTCAGGTCGGTCAGTTTGCCCTGCGTCTTTTTTATCGAGTACATGTCCAGCAGGGTCTGCGTCGGGTGCTGGTTCGCCCCGTCGCCTGCGTTTATCACCGGCACCGGGCTCTGCTCAGACGCGTAGCGCGCGGCCCCCTCCAGGTAGTGCCGCATCACAATCAGGTCCGCGTAGTTAGACACCATCTTGATCGTGTCCTTCAGCGTCTCGCCCTTGGTGGCCGATGTCACGCCAGGGTCCGAGAAGCCTATCACGCGAGCCCCGAGGCGGTTCATGGCTGTCTCGAAGCTAAGGCGCGTGCGGGTCGACGGCTCAAAGAAGAGGCTCGCTATTATCTTGCCGCGGAGCAGCGGCTGGTCGGGGTTCGCCTCGAAGTCGGCTGCCATTTCCAGGATGCGGAGCATGTCAT
Source organism: uncultured Bacteroidales bacterium (assembly GCA_934725785.1). Lineage (GTDB taxonomy): Bacteria > Bacteroidota > Bacteroidia > Bacteroidales > Marinilabiliaceae > W3P20-009. The sequence goes on from CAKVCS010000051.1 coordinate 2,821, forward strand.
CCTTGCTGATGTCGTTTATAGAGACGAGGCTCTTGTTCTTTATCATGGTGCGAGTGTTTGTGTGTTGACTTCGGGAATACAAATTTAAGCGGTTTTTCGGCCTATGGGCCATGTGACGCGAGTTAATTTGGCGGCTCCCATTTTTCGTGTTTGGCGCAATTCCTTATCTTAGCCGGCAAAAGAACTTTTGGCACTTTCTCTTATGGATAGCACTTTCAGCTCGGCCGACTCCATCACGCCCGTGGCGTGCATAGACTTCGTGGCGGACGTGACGACACGCGGGTTGACGTTCAGCGAGACCCTGCAACGCGTGGCGGATGCGTTGCCCAAGGCTATGCTCCACCCCTCAAAGGCTACGGCGGAGGTCTCCTACGCGGGAATGTCGTTCCGCAGCCCGGGGCATGCCCCGTCGCCTGCCACCATCGAGGCCGACTTCGCCTCCATCGACGATCACAAGGGGCGTGTACTGATTGCCTATCACGCCTCGCCGGACTCCTTCACGCCCGAGGAGACGCGGATGATTAACGTCGTCGGAAGGCTCGTCTGCGGGTTCGTCAACGCGGTCAGGGGGCGGGACCTTTACGCCAGCAGGCCGAGGGAGAAATGAACGGCCATTAGCGAGGACTTCCGCAAGGCCCTCACTACCGACAAGAAGCCGCTGCAGCTCTTCTTCAACAAGCAGGTCCTCGACAGGTACATCTACCTGGACATGATGAAGTACAAGATTCACAACATCCTCTTCGTCGCCACGCTCTACGACGCCTTCACTCTCGAGAACGACGACAGCTTCTTCGAGCAGTTCATGGGCGAGATATACCAGTACAGCCTCTTCTCGCTGCCGCGCATCACGGGCGTGGCGTCGCCCGAAGACGCGCTCGAGCTCATGAAGACAACGCGGTTCGACATGGCCCTGCTCATGGTCGGGCTCGACATCGACGCCACGTTCCGGCTCTCTGCCGACATCAAGGAGCGCCAGCGCGACATCCCGGTCTACCTCCTCTCCAACCAGAAGAGCGGCGTAAAAGAGGTGGAGCAGAGGGCGCTGCGGACGCCATCCATCGACAAGGTCTTCGTCTGGGGCGGCAACTCCGACATCATTTTCTCAATCGTCAAGAGCACGGAGGACGAGGTCAACGTCATCGACGACACCAAAATAGGGCTCGTGAGGGTCATCCTCCTTGTCGAGGACTCGCCAGAGTATTACTCCAAATATCTCAGGATACTCTTCTCCATCGTCTTCAACCAGGTGCAAAAGCTCCTCGAGGAGGACGACCATAACGAGATCACCAGGGTCTCGAAGATGAGGCAGAGGCCCAAAATATTGCATGCCCGTAACTATGAGGACGCCATGTACATCATCGAGAAGTACCACGACTACCTCCTGTGCGTCATCTCCGATGTCGAGTTCGACAGGGCGGGCAAGGCCGACGACCGGGCCGGATACAAGCTCCTGAAGTACCTCCGCTCCGAGATGCCCGAGCTCCCGACAATCCTGCAGAGCGCCGTCCCGTCCAACAGGCAGTTGGCCAAGGAGCTCGGCGTCGCCTTCCTCGACAAGGACTCGGAGCGGCTGCAGGCCGATCTCGTCAAGTTCCTGACCAGCAGGCTCGGCTTCGGCGACTTCATATTCCGAAATCCCGAGGGCAAGCCCGTGGCCCAGGCCAAGGGCATTAAGGAGTTCGAGACCATCTTCCGCAACATGCCGCAAGACAAGCTCAAGCAATATTGCCGAGATTTCCGAATCTCCTCATGGATAATGAGCCGCGGCGAGATTCCGCTCGCGCGCCAGCTCAACGCCATAGATTTCAACAAATACGCCGACCTCGAGCTCTTCCGTGCCGACATCCTGCGCCTCATGGACGACTACCGCTCCGAGCGCAGGCGCGGCAAGCTCCTCGACTATGACGATGTCGACGTGCCGGACGAGAGAAACGTCATAATGCTCGCACCGGGCAAGCTCGGCGGCAAGGGCAGGGGCCTCGCCTTCATCAACACCCTTATCCAGAATATCGACACCAGCGAGTTCGATGCGCACATCAACGTCCGCATCCCCGTCACGGCCATCATCGGAACTGACGAGTTCGACGCTTTCATGAGGCGGGGCAATTTGCGTCAGTACCTCATCGGCGACCCCGACTACACCGAGCTGCGCGAGAGGTTCAACGACACGCCGCTATCCGAGAGGCTCATGTCGCGGATACGCCGCTTCGTCAGCCAAGTGCGGCGTCCGCTCGCGGTGCGATCCAGCTCCCTCTCCGAGGATTCGCTCAACCAGCCGTTCGCCGGTGTCTTCGACACCTACCTCGTGCCAAACAATGCGGACTCGATCGAGGAGAACGCGCAAAACGTGGCCCAGGCGGTCAAGATGGTCTACTCATCCATCTACTCGCCCTCCAGCCGCGCCTACTTCGCCAGCACGAAGGTGAACATCGACAAGGAGAAGATGGCCGTCGTCATCCAAGTCCTCGTCGGCGGTGAGCACGGGGGATATTACTATCCTCACGTCTCGGGCACCGCGCAGAGCTACAATTACTACCCCGTGGCGCATATGCTCCCCGAGGAGGGCTTCGCCGTGGCCGGCTTCGGCCTCGGCTATTATGTGGTGGGCGGCAGCAAGGCATACAGGTTCTCGCCAGCATGGCCGGCGGTCGAGACCACGTCAGTCCCGGACATGGTCAAGAACACGCAGGTGGACTTCCTCGCCGTGGACCTCAAGCCAAGGCGGCTGGACTACGTGCACGACGGCGAGCAGGCGCCTCTCGCCACGCTCGACATCCTCGAGGCCGAGAAGCACGGCACGCTGCGCCACTGCGCGTCGGTCTACAACCCGCAGAATGACACGATAGAGCCGGGGCTGCGGGCCTATGGCCCCAGGGTCGTCAACTTCGCCGATATTCTCAAGTACGACTACGTCCCCCTGCCAAGGCTGCTCTCAGTGATCCTTTCCGCGGCGAAAGACTCGTTCGGGACGCCCGTCGAGATCGAATGGTCCGTAGACCTCGACGAGGATGAGAGGGGGCTGCCGTCGTTCTACCTCCTGCAGATGAAGCCTATCATAACCGACCTGCGCGGTGACAGCGTCGAGGTCTCTGCGCCCGAGCGAGACGCCGCCTACCTCTACACCACGCAGAGCCTTGGCAATGGCAGTGTCGACGGGGTCACGGACATCATATACATCGAGCCGGACTCGTTCGACAAGATGAGGACTGAGCAGATGGCCAAGGAGATTGGATATCTCAACGGCCTTATGATGGACGAGGGGCGGAAATACGTCCTCATCGGCCCGGGACGATGGGGCACGAGGGATAAGTTCATTGGCATACCAGTCCAGTGGAGCGAGATATCCAACGCCAAGCTGATTGTAGAGATGAGCCTGCCTGGCTTCCCGCTCGACTCCTCGCTCGGCTCGCACTTCTTCCACAATGTCACGAGCATGAACATCGGCTACCTCTCCGTCAAGGACGACAGCGCCACCGATTTCATCAACTGGAATCTGATTCATCAGCTGCCCATAGTGCGCCAGACTGATTTCTTCCGCCAGGTGCGCGCGCCGCATGCGCTCGACATCCGGATGAATGGCAAGCGCCGCGTCGCGTCGATATGCCCGTGGCGGCCCGCCGATGAGTAGGAGGGTGGGGGGGCGTCTATGCCCGGCTGCTCAATGTGGTGATTTATACGTCGTTTTTCTCTGTTGAGCATTTGCTGGTCTCGCTTCTTATGCCTACCTTTGCGCCGTCTTAATAACCTATTATATCTATGTATCTCGACAAAGAGAAGAAGCAAGAGCTCTTCGGTCAGTACGGAAAGTCTAACACTGACACTGGTTCAGCTGAAAGCCAGATAGCATTGTTCTCGTTCCGTATTAACCACCTCACTGAGCATATGAAGCTCAACAAGAAGGATAATGCGACCAACTATGCGCTGAAGAAGATCATCGGCCGTCGCCGCCGTATGCTCGACTACCTGAAGAACCGCGACATCGAGCGTTACCGCGACATCGTCGCTAAGCTCGGCCTCCGCAAGTAATTCGGGGAATCGCCAGCGCAGGGTGGGTGGGCGTCCGTCCTTCACTCTTGCATACCAGAAAATAATCCCTGGTCGGAATGCCTTCCGGCCAGGGATTTTATCATATGTGCCATCTGTCGCGGGCGCAACGCCTACGCACTGGGCTGCGCGGGGGCGTGGCTGAGCATGCGGCGGCCGACTGCGCTTACATTTTCCTGATAGCCCTTTCGGTGAGCTCAATCCTTTGGTCAAGCTCTTTCTTATACTCGCCGTTGTTCAGTTTCTTAGCTTTTGCCAGGTAGGTTTGCGCCCGTTGCCTGTCGCCGCCCCTTATGCAAATCTCCGCGGCGTGCACGGCCGCGTATGGCCCGAAGTACCTCAGGCTGTTTGCTGAGAGCGACATCGCTTTGTCATAGCACTGCAGCGCGCCATTGTCCTTCCTCTGCTTGTCTTTAGCTCGGCCAAGCCGGAA
>CAKVCS010000052.1 GCA_934725785.1 uncultured Bacteroidales bacterium
GCCATTGCCGTAGAGCCTTTGGTCGGCGATGTCGATGTCCGCGCCTTCGCCATCGAACGCGAAAGTGAAATACGTGCCGGCGCCCCATTGGCGCGGTCCGACCGAGTCGGTTCTGTCAACACGGCCAATGTATGTGACCAGGTCATCATAACCACCGACGGTCTGCGGAGTCGGGGCGCACGCCATAAGCAGGCTTAACGCCGACGCGCACGCAACGTGATAAATCAGCCTCATCCTTATTATCTGTTTAATGGTTCAACGGAAAGGAGGGGATACTAAGCAGCGCTGATGCGCATGAGAACCTCGGTGATAGCCCTTGAGTTGTGATACGGGCACTTCCAGAAGCCGGCCTTGCAGTCGTTATAGACGTCGCGGCCATCCTTGTCGGTGCGCCACAGCCACTCGCCGCGCTTGCGGTCGATTATCTTGTTATATATGAAGCCCCACACTTTCACCATCTTCTCCAGGTAGCTTTCGTCGCGCGTGAGCCTCCACGTGTCGGCAAGGCCGACCATGGCCTCAGCTTGGGGCCACCAGTGCTTATCCGTGTCGATGTGGCCGTCCACCTTCTCATAGAAAATCGAGTCGCCGTCCCACCCCTCGGATAGGGTGATGTCGGTAAGCCTCTTACAGATAGGCTTGAGCTCAGACATGAGGCTCGCGTCGTCAATGACCTCGGCGGCCTCGTAAAGGAGCCACGCCCCCTCTATGTCGTGGCCGTAGGAGTCGATGTCGCTCATGACGTTCCACTCCATGTCGAAGAAAAGGTTGAAGTGCCCCGTACGCTTGTTTATTATGCGGTTCATGAACATGTCGAGGCAGTGGACTATGCTCTCACGGAGTTCGGGCGTTGGGCACGCCCTGTAGAGGTTGGCATAGGGCTCGATGATGTGGAGGTGAGTGTTCATGCTCTTGGGCGTGTTCTCGTCCTTGTCGCTGAGGCGGACGTCGTCCATTGGAGTCCAATCGGCCGCGAGCGCCTCTATGTAGCCCCCGTTCACCCTATCGCGGAAATGCTTCTCGATGAGGTGGTAGGTCTCGTAGGCGAGGTCGAGCGCCCGCTGGTCTTTGCTCTGCCGGTAATACTCAGAGAGCCCGTATATGCAGAATCCCTGCGCGTAAGCCTGTTTCTTAGTGTCGACCGGCTTGCCCTTAGAGTCGAGAGCCCAGAAGAAGCCCCCGTTCTCCTTATCATAAAAGAAGTCGGCGAGGTAGCAGAAGGCGCGATTTGCGGCCTCCTTGTACTCGGGCTTGCCATATATGCGAGCGGCGGAGGAGAAGGCCCAAAGGATGCGCGCGTTGAGGATGGCGCCCTTGTCGGCGTTGGCCATCAGCTCGCCGTCTTTCTCTCGGCCGCCATAGAAGCCACCGTACTCGTGATCCTCCATCCGGCCGATCCAGAAATTCATAATGTTGGCGAACTCGGACCTCATCTGGTCTCTGACCTCCCTAAAGTTGATTGACATATCGCAAAAGTTTTTACACCCGCCATATGCGCCACCCTGCATGTGGCGCAGAAGGTGGCGCAAGCGGCGCATTCTATATATATTATTGTTAGTCTCAGTGTTTGAGAGCCTTTGACGCGTTGAGCTCCTCAAGTGTTATGGCGTAGTTGTATATGGCGCTGCGGCTCTCCCACGTGTTGTCGGTCTCGAGGAACTCGCACCACGTCATGAACCATACCATCTTGGGTTGCTTCTTGGCAATCTCGGGGGAGGGGATCTGCCCGCACTCACCCCATGCGACAGGCTTTCCGTCAGCGAGCTTGAGGAGGGCCTCATAGTCGCCCTTCTCATAGTTCTTGCTGTAGACGTCGGTGGCGAGAATGTCGACTACATCCTTGCCCGGGTAGAACTTATCATAGTCCATGACGTTGGGCGAGCCTATCTCGTTGGCGTTGAAGACCCAAAGAAGGTTGTTGAGGTGGTGGTAGTTCGTGAGGCGATCGTAAAGCATACGGAAGAGCTTCTGATAGTTGCCAGGCTTGTAGCCCCACCAGAACCAGTCTCCATTCATCTCATGGTACGGACGCCATATGACCGGCACATTTTCGTCCTGCAGCTGCTTCAAGAAAAATGCAATGACGTCGACTTGCGCCTGCCAACGGAGGTTAATCTCCGAGCCTGGAGTGAGGAGATCTTTCCACTGCTGGTCGGTCAGCTTGCTCTGAATGCCGTTCTCGCCTTTCCAAGTGGTGTAGTTCGCATCGGTGGTAGGCGGCACGGCATGCCACATAAGAGTGATGATGGCTCCTTTCTCGTGCCACTTTATGGCATTGTCCACCACGCGCTGACGGTTGTTCACGCCATCGAGCGAGCCAGGCTTGCTGTAGCCGAAGTCCTGCCCGAAAACGGCGGGATGACCGACCTCGCCACTCTGGTGGAAGGCTCGCTCCATATATATGTCGCCGTAGAGCGGGTAGCTGTGCTGACCAGCAAGAAGCCCGTGGCCGGACTGCTCATAAATGAACTTGAGGAGCGCCCGCGCCTCGGGTGTCGCATTGGGGTTCGCGGGAGTCTGAGCGGAGGCGGAAGCGAAGCCGAGCATGGCGACAGCCGCGGTAAATATCTTATTCATGGCAAATGGTTTATATATGATTAACGATTCGGAAAGGTGTTACGGAAATGCGCCCTCACATGTTACCGGACCTGCACGGGACCGAAGCACGAGGCTTGGAGGCCATCGGAATTCTCGAGGTTGGGCCATGCATCGTCAGCCCACGCGTAGCGCACGCTCTTGGGTTTGTCTACCTCCTTTGACGAGACGAGGACAGTGCCGTCCTTGAGAATCTTGCCAGCGGCCTTGTGATAGACCCCGTCGTCGCCTGCGAGCTCAAACCAGTCGGCCACCTTACCCTTGCCAGTCACGTGGAGGCCGTTAGCGTCATTGAAAGAGACGACAACGGCCTTGCCGTTCTTCGAGAGCGCGGCACTGCCCAGTGTTGGCGCGGCGTAATGGAACCCGGGCTTGCCGTAGGCGACGGAAAGGAGGGCGTTGGCGAAAAGGTTACCCGCCTCAACCTTGAAGCGCGGATGGATGTCCTTAACGTCGCCAAGATTTCCGATCACCACAAGCGCTGAGTTTGGTATGACCTGCGCCGCCAAGCGCTGCTGGTCCCTCACCACCACTGCCATTCCTGGCTCGTCATAGTGATAAGGGGCAATCTGCGCGAAGACGAAGGGCAGATTATCGCCCTTATAAAACACTGAGCGCCAGTTGCTGACGAGATTCTGCAAAAGCTCGCAATAGGCATCGGCATTCTCGCAATTCTGCTCACCCTGATACCACGCCACAGCCCTGAACCTGAAGTTGGCCAGCGGCGCAATCATGGCATTATAGATGAGGCCTGGGCGCACAGGGCCCCAAGAGACCTCACTAAGCCTGTTGTTGACGGCAGTGAGATGCTCATTGCCCCTGAAAAGCGACGCGTCGGTCCAACTTTCAACAGGCGTGCCACCCCAGCTTGAGTCGACGATGCCGACCGGCACGCCGAGCTGGGTGCGCAGCTTGCATGCGAGGACGTAGCCTATGACGGTGTAAGACAAGGCGTTTTCGGGCGTCGTGCGCACCCATCGCCCTGAGGCGTCATGGTTAGGGGTGTCGGATGTGCGGTAGTCCACGCGGAACATCCTGATGTCGTCTTGCGTGGCCTGGCTGAGGAGCGAGTCTTTAGGGGCGTAGCCATCCCACATTGACCATGACGGCTGGAACTCCATATTGCTCTGGCCAGAGCAGAGAATGACCTCGCCAATTAGGACGTCATTTATAACCAACTTGTTATTACCACTTATCTCGATGGAGTGAGGCGTGGCGGAGCCGTCGGGCGTATTGACCTCCACACTCCACTGGGCGAGAGGAGAGGGGTCCGCAGTGTACTCCTTTCCGTCCCAAGACGTTTTGACAGTTACGCGCTCATAGGGCTTTGCCCAGCCCCATAGTTTCACTGTCGTGTTCTGCTCCAGCACCATGCCGTCGGACAGCACGGAAGGGAGCGTCACGTTCGCGGACACGGCGGACGGCAACAGGGCCGCGGCGAGGGAGAGGAGCGTATGCTTGATATTCATGGCATCAAAAGAAGAAAGAAACGGATGTGGCCCTCTGACGAGAGGACTCCACATCCGTTGGGAAAACTACAAACTAAACAATCATGACGAGCCCTTTCGGACGCATCGGGGAATTATCTTTGGCGGGAGTCCCACTACACATGGCCCTCGTTCCTGTCGATGAGCGCATTGATGCGCGCCACGGAGGCGGAGCTTGTGAGCTCATCCTGAGGTGTGTTCATACAATAGTCGACAAGCTGGTCGACCGTGGAGGTGGCAACGTGGAGGCGGGTGTCGGAAGACGCGTAGTAGATGAAGACTTTACCGTCCTCGTCCTCAATCCATCCGTTGGAGAACACGACATTGGAGACGTCGCCCACGCGCTCGGAGCCGTAGGGAGCCAAGAAATGGCCAGCGGGCTTATGCGTGACGATCCAGGGCTTCTCGAGGTCGGTCATGAACATGTAGAGGACGTAGCGCAGGCCGGCGGCGGTATTCCTCACGCCATGCGCCAGGTTGAGCCAGCCATGCTTTGTCTTGATGGGGGCTGGGCCCATGCCGTTTTTCACCTCGTAGATGGTATGATAGGTCTTAGCGTCCATGATATACTCGTCCTTGACCTCCGCACGGCGGATGTCATCGCAGAGACCCCAGCCGATGCCTCCGCCGGAGCCAGTGTCGATGAAACCGTCCTGCGGGCGGGTGTAGAAGGCATACTTGCCATCTATGAAATGAGGGAACAGGACGACGTTGCGCTGCTGACCGGCGTGGCTGATCAAGTCTGGCAGCCTCTCCCAAGTCTTGAGATCTTTCGTACGCACTATGCCAGCGGCGGCCACGGCGCTGCTCGTGTCGCCAGGCGCGGCGGTCGGGTCTTTGCGCTCCGAGCAGAATACGCCATAGATGTAGCCGTCGTCGTGCTTGGTGACGCGCATGTCATACACGTTGGTGTCAGGGTTGCCCGGCACCTGCGGCAAAGTGATGGGGCGCGGCCAGAAACGGAAATTATCTACACCGTTGGGGCTCTCCGCCACGGCGAAGAAAGACTTGCGGTCGACGCCCTCGGTACGGACCACGACAAGATACTTGCCGCCAAGCTTCATTGCGCCGGCATTGAAGGCGGCGTTAAAGCTAATCCGCTCCATGAAGAAGGGGTTCGTCTCGGGGTTGAAGTCGTATCTCCACTCGAGGGGCACGTGCTCTCGGGTGACGACGGGATATTTATATTTGCTATAGACCCCGTTGGCGCTGAAAAGCCGCTCATTGGGGCGCTTTATGAGCGCCTCAAAATCCTGTGAGATTTTTTGCTTGCGCTCTTCGAAGATGCTGCTGCTCATTTTATCCGTTAAAAAGAAATCCGTTATTGACAGATAGGGAGGTGTGTGCTCCTCCGTTTCCGATTACAATTTTACGGACTTTACGTTGCCGCAACAAATATTATTTTATCATAGTAGCATAGTATACGCTCAAGCGTTTTAACGTATCTTAAGCAAAGAAACTCCTTGTTTCAAAAAAAGAAAAATAAACTACACACCAATCATCTATCATATAGGCTGTTGCCTCACTAAAGCATTTATGCAAAGGTCACATCGCGCCATTGTATGATTTAAACCCAGACGCAAAATAGTACGCGGAGGCCCGATCTCTTCAAATCGGACCTCCGCGCATTAGGGCGGCCGCCGCTCATGCGGCGTGAGACACATCACTGCTTGCCAATCTTCTTGAGGTCTTTCTCAAGGAGCGCGTCGGGGTTCTTGAGGCTGACGGTGTGGTAGTCGAAATAATAGACACTGGCATCGCCTGCACCCATGAGCATCTTGAAGCAACGGCTCTTGATGTTCTTTTTGGGTCCTATCTTGTGGAGAATGACAACGTTGTCATCTTTAGCCTCGAGAGCCTTGCGCACCTCGTCTTGCGAGACGAGTCGGAACTTGTACGGGTAGGCCTTCTTTATCGCCGCCTCGGTCTGGCATCCCTTCTCGAGGTCGGACTTGACGAGATAGAGAGTCTTGTTCGCGAGCGACTGGCTGTACTTGTTGTACATGAGGAGCGGAGTCTCTGATATCAGCTTGGGATTGGCGGTCATGGTCTCCACATGCTTGAGCATGAAGCGGATGATGACGGGCAACTTGTACACCCACTCCTCCTGGTCGTCGACGTTGGCGTAGGCGAGCGGGACGGAGATGAGGTCTGGCATATCCTTGACCTTCTTGGTGTTTTTGCCCATTATAAGACTGAAGTAGAGATACTTAGTATGGGTCTTATCGTCAGGATACGTCACTGTGGTTGTGAGCAGGAACGAGTATTGAGGGTCGGTGCGCCTCTTTTCGAACTCTTTTTTCGTTATGAAGGCAGTCTCTGTCACCGACCAGTTGTTCTTGACGTCGTTCTTGATTGCGAGATTGAAGTCGGAGAACAGGTTATCGTCAAGCACCACGAGGGTCTTTGTGGCTGGGAAGTTCTTGTAGTCGGCCTCCGTCGGAGTGCAATTCTGCGCATAAGCGCCAGTAGCCACGAGCACCCAGACGGCGAATGCGACAACAATGCGTATCAGGCTTTTCATTTTTTATGCGAGTTATTTTTGTTACTTGTCGTGTTACGAAAAATTGCGGGCTATGTTGCGGCCAAGGGCGGACGCACGTCACCCTCCATTGCCTGCCGCAAGTCCATTGACTTCCGCCCATGATGGCAAATGTCCGAGAAAGTCCGCCTTGCCGCCCGGCCTTATGGTTACGCAGTAGTGCGCCAGCCCGTTTGTCAAGACGACGGCCACCGCCCCTATGGATGACAGGTATCGGCAAGCCTGGTTGAGCGTTGATTGCGACAGAGTCACGTCCGGGGCCTTACACTCCACTATGACCAGGGGTCTCAGGTTTCGAGAGTACGCCACTATGTCGGCACGCTGGCGAAGCCCGTTGACACTCACCGGGGCCTCGGCCGCCACAAGCCCCTGCGGGAAGCCGAGGACCGTGACCATAAACGATATGAAATTCTGCCGAACCCACTCCTCGGGCGTAAGGGCCACATATCGCCGACGGCACAGGCAAAGCACCGAGGCTCGCCCGCCTGCGGCTGCCGCACAGCGCAGACGCAGGCT
>CAKVCS010000053.1 GCA_934725785.1 uncultured Bacteroidales bacterium
CGCGTATCCTGAACGATGTGAAGTTCCATATGGCCGTCAGTCCGCCGCCTATCATCAGGTCGGCGACGCGCTGGGCCTGATCCACCGGCACCGTCAGTATCCCTATTTTCACGTCCGGCTTTTTTACGCGCCCGAAGTCGTCAAGGTGATAAATGGTCGTCCCGCCAATGTTCAGCCCCACCTTGTCTGGATTGATGTCGAATGCCGCCTTGATGCTGAAGCCGAATTGCGCAAGTCCGTGGTCAAGCAGCAGGGCCGTCCCGAGGCTTCCCGCGCCGAACAAGTACCCGTACTCCACCGTGTTGAAGCGCAGGAAGTTCTCCAGCACCGTAATGAGCGACTCAACCTCGTACCCCACGCGCGTCTTCCCTACTATCGCCGTGTGGCTCAGGTCTTTCGTCACCTGGGTCGGGTCCACGCCCATCTCGCGCGCCATCTTGGTCGACGACACGTATCTCTGACCCGCCTTTAGCGCCAACTTCAAGTACGTAAGGTATATCGGGAGGCGGTAGAGCGTCGGCTCCGGCACGAGCGCGCTTTTCTTCGGCTCGCCTTGTTCAGGTTCACTTGGCATCCTTGTTCTTCCTCCTTGCGCTCTGGCAATGTTTACATTCAGGCAAATGTACTAATTTTTTACCTTTGCTCATCGCGATTAGCGTGCCAAAAACGGAGCGCCGCTGGCGGGCGTGAGCGGTGAGGCGTCTGTCGCTTTTCGCGCCCTCGGGTCGCTATTCTTGTGCCATTTGTCGTTCCCTTGTCGTAAATTTGCGCGTCGGGTCGCGCGGGCCTGGCGGCTTCACGCCTTGCCTGTATGGCCGCGCCCCGGCGTCAATCAGTAGAAATGGCAGACACGAACAACTCCGCGCCCTCCTTCCGTTTCCCAAAGGCTCAAAAGCTTTGGGGCGAGACCTCCGTCGACATGCTCTTCGCCCGTGGCGAGGGCTTCACGCGCTTCCCTCTAAGGGTGGTCTACCTTGTGAGAGACGAGTCGCGCCCTGGCGAGGCCCCGTTGCGGATGATGGTGAGCGTCGGCAAGAAGCGGTTTAAGAGGGCGGTCAAGAGAAACAGGGTCAAGAGGCTTGTCCGCGAGGCGTGGCGGCTGCGCAAGGGGGCGGTGGAGCGAGCCCTCGCCGCGTCGCGGGCCAAGGGGCTTTATGTGGGTTTCGTCTTTGTCGGTAAGGAGTTGCCGTCTATGATCGCCGTGTCGGCGTCAATGGCCAAGGCGGTCGACAAGCTGGTCGACTCGCTCTCCCCGGCAAGTATGCCCCCCGTGGAGTGATGGCAGTCTCGGCTCTTCTGCGTCAAGCTTGGCGCGCCGCCATGAGCGGGGTGTCGTCCCTCCTCATATTGCCCATCAGATTCTACCAGCTCTGCATTTCGCCTCTCACCCCGCCGTCATGCAGGTTCACGCCCACCTGCTCGTCATACGCAGTTGAGTCCCTGCGCCGCCACGGCCCCGTCAAAGGTCTGTGGCTCGCTGTGCGGAGGCTGCTCAGATGCCGCCCCGGCGGTGGCTATGGCTATGACCCCGTCCCGGAAGAGTTCCATTTTTTCAAGAGAGGCGACAACCGAAAACGCCCGTAGCATATGTTCACGTCCAAGAGAATGAGCGGACGCCCCGTCTCGGAGGAGTACGCGCTCGGCAAGCTGGCGCGGCTGTGCTCCGCGTCCGAGCATTGCCGGCGGGAGATGGCGGACAAGTGCGCCAAGTGGGGGCTCGCTCACGAGTCCGCCGAGCGCGTGGTGCAAAGGCTCGTACAAGAGGGCTTTGTGGACGACGCGCGCTTCGCCACGCTCTACGTCAGGGACAAGGCCCGGTTCGCGGGCTGGGGCCCCGTCAAGGTGCGCATGCAGCTCAAGCTGAAGGGGGTTGACGAGTCCGCCGCCGCCGATGCCATCGCTGCGTTCGACGCCTGCGAGTGGCATGCGCTGCTCGTCAAGGCTTTGAAAGCCAAGCTGCGGACTATGCCCGCTCCGCCCGACTCTGACGACGGCCTCGCCTACGGATCAAAGGCGTTCGCCTCGCTCGTCCGTTTCGCAATGCAAAGGGGGTTCGAATATGACGAGGTGAGAAATGCCGTGGCTGAGATAGCCAATGGTGATTAGTGAAAAACATAATCTTGTAGTAAAGTGACATACGATCAGATTCTTGATGATATCTTCAACCGTTTCCCGGTCTATCAGCAGGTAGGGGCCGTGGCTCTCAAGCCCGGCCTCGGCAACATTGAGGCAATAGATGAGCGGCTCGGCCACCCGCACCGTAAGTTCCGCACCATTCATGTGGCGGGTACCAACGGCAAGGGCTCCGTCTCGCACACCCTCGCCGCCATACTCCAGTCGGCAGGATATGTCACTGGCCTGTTCACGTCGCCCCACCTTGTCGACTTCCGTGAGCGTATCAGGATCGACGGGTGCATGATAACCAAGGATGATGTCATGGGGTTCATGGATCGTAACGACATGTTCCTCAATTCACTCAGCCCCTCTTTCTTCGAGATTACGACGGCCATGGCGTTCGACTATTTCGAGCGCGTAGGCGTCGATGTGGCCGTTATAGAGGTCGGCCTCGGCGGCAGGCTTGACAGCACCAACATCATTTCGCCTGATCTCTGCGTCATAACGAATATCGGGCTTGAGCACACCCGGTATCTCGGCGACACGCTCGCAAAGATTGCCGCCGAGAAAGCTGGCATAATCAAGCCCGGAGTGCCTGTCGTCATCGGTGAGCGACATCCCGAGACCGACCCCGTCTTCATTGCCAAGGCCAACGAGGTCGGAGCCCCTATCGTCTTCGCCGAAGACGTCATGAAGCTCCACTCGTTCCTCGTCAAGGATGGCATGCTTGTGGCCCAGGTCGAGAACGTGGGGAGGCAACAAGCCACCGAGCGCAAGTTCTCGCTCACAGGGCTGTGCCAGACGCACAATATGCTTACTGTCCTCGCGGCCGTCGAGCAGCTGAAGGATCTCGACTACGATGTCACGGATCTCGATGTCCGCAAGGGAATGGCCGACGTGCAAGGCCTGACAGGCCTGCAGGGCAGATGGCAGAAGATCGCGTCGCGCCCGGACGTCATTGTCGACACTGGGCACAACGCACACGGCGTGCGACTGCTCGCGCAGCAGCTCGAGCAGCAGCTGTCCAACTATCTGCACATTCACGTCGTCTGGGGCATGTGCAATGACAAGGAACCCGAGAAGGTCCTTGCGCTTCTGCCCAAAGAGGCGCGCTACTATTTCACTCAAGCCGCGGTCAAGCGGGCCACTCCGGCCGCCGACCTGTACGAAATCGGGCTCGGTCTCGGACTCAATTGCCATTTCTACCCCACTGTGGCCCAAGCTATGAACAGGGCCCTTCGAAATGCCGAGCCGGGAGACCTCATCTTTGTTGGTGGCAGCAACTTCATCGTCGCCGAGGTGCTGGGTTGAATGCCTCCAGAAGACGCCTCTAGGCCATTCACCAAATGAAACGACTCATGTGAAGTAAAAAAAATGGCATCTACTATTGGAGTGTAAGGGAAAAAGCCTAACTTTGCATCGCAATTCGGAACAAGATTGCAAAACTCTTTGACAATTGGAAAAAGCGTCCTGTCCGCTTAGTGCGGCGGTGGCTGTTCTCTCGGGTGCTTAGCTCAGCTGGTTCAGAGCGTCTGCCCTACAAGCAGAGGGTCGGGGGTTCGAATCCCTCAGCACCCACAACCGAAGTAGCCATACTGTCAAGGTGTGAGCCTTTTTGGGGGCATTTAGCTCAGCTGGTTCAGAGCATTTGTCTGACAGACAAAGGGTCAGCGGTTCGAATCCGTTAATGCCCACTCCCTTTTATTGAAAAACTGAGATTTGCGCTTTGGGTGCGCTTTTCAATCTCGGGTGCTTAGCTCAGCTGGTTCAGAGCGTCTGCCCTACAAGCAGAGGGTCGGGGGTTCGAATCCCTCAGCACCCACTTCATCATCATCCCCGTTCGTCCATCCTCCTTAGGGTGGACGTTTTTTTTTGCCCGTGCGCCATGTGGCCTCTGGCTGTTCCGCATTTCACAAACCACCCAATCCTAACCGCCATAACCCAGAGGCCCCAGCCCTCCCAGACAGCTTGTTTCCTCCGGTATGCCATTTGCCTACCTATGGGTAAGTCTGGCGATGTGTCAGCTTGGGGCATACATCATTCGCAGGCTTGTTCTTCTTCCTTGCTCTCATAAAATTAAGTTTTGGGGTAAGTCTTCTTCACGCCGCGCCCCAAAACGGGTCAAGTACCGCAGGTCGCCCGTCTGTTGGTGGCCGGGGCGACAATCCTGCGGTGGGGGCGGTAGCGCGGCTCTTGCGCCCTTAAAATGGTCAGTGGTGCGGAAACATTGTCTCCGCACCACTTTTTTTATGCCTCGTCAGCCTTGTCCGGCTTATCAGTCTTGTCCGCTTGGTGGTCGTTTTTCCGGTGTGTGTGCCGGCCTCCACCCTGGCGCTTAGGCTTGTCGTTTTTGCCGAGTCCTTGTGTCCCGCTGTCAGTCCTGGTGTCCGATGTCTCGGCTCCTCCATCCCTTGCGGAGTCACTTCGCCGATGGCCTCCGCCCTTTCTTCCGCCGCGCCCTTTGTCTCTGCCGCCCTGACGTTGGTTGCCGGCTTCGCCTCGCTGACCGCTTGCCCTGCCACCATTGCCTCCTCTGCCCCCGCGGCTCTTTGTGTTGGGGTCATACGTCGGCTGCTCGCCGAGTCCTTCTGGCAGTGGCAGCTTCTCTACTGTTTGCTCTATTAGCTTCTCTATCTTGCCGAAGGAGTACATCTCTTCTGGCACAATGAGGGTGAAGGCCTCACCTTTGCTTTGGGCTCTGGCTGTGCGGCCGATCCTGTGCACGTAGTCTTCCGCATCTCGGGGGACGTCGAAGTTTATCACGACGTCCACGTCCGGTATGTCTATGCCTCGGGCAATGACGTCCGTTGCCACGAGTATCTCAATCCGCCTGTTCCTGAACTCTCGCAGCACCTCCTCGCGTTCAGTCTGCTCAAGGTCCGAGTGTATCACGCCGGCGTTGAAACCTCTGCGCTTCAGGGTGTGCCCCAGCTCTTTAACGCTCTGCTTGCGCGAACCGAATATTATGATGCTCTGACCTGCGTGGCTCTTCAGCACGTCCACAATCAGTGCGCCTTTCTGAGCCTCATACACGGGGTAGGCCGCCTGGCGTATGCCTTCGGCGGGCTTGGCTATGGCGATGGATATCTCGGCGGGGTCGCGTAATATGCTTTTCGCCAGGTCGCGTATCTTGGGTGGCATGGTGGCTGAGAACATCAGCGTCTGGCGGGTCTCTACGGGGAGCAGTTTCACCACTTGCATTATGTCGTCATAGAAACCCATGTCAAGCATCCTGTCCGCCTCGTCCAAGACCAGGTGGCGTACTTTGCTGAAGTCGACGTAGCCCATCGAGATGTGCTGAAGCAGGCGGCCGGGCGTGGCTATCACGATGTCCGCCCCCTCTGTCAGTGCTGTGCGCTGGCGGCTCCACTCGCCGCTGTCGCTTCCGCCGTATATGGCGGTCGACGATACGCTGACGAAGTAGCCGAACCCTCCCATCTGCTGGTCTATTTGGATGGCAAGCTCGCGTGTCGGTACGAGGATTATCGTGTCCGTGCCTTCATTGGGGTTCAAGACCAGGTCGTCTATTATCGGCAGCAGGTACGCGGCCGTTTTCCCCGTGCCTGTCTGGGCGCAGGCTATCAGGTCGCGGCCCTCCATTATCACAGGTATGGCCTGCTGCTGTATCGGTGTCGGCTCGCTGAACCGCATGGCGTCAAGGCTGTCAAGCAGCTCGTCGGTGAAGTCAAAATCGTAAAATGACACTGTCGTTTTCTTTTTTTTTATGTGGGACGTTGTCTCCCTTCGGTTTAATACACTCTCAAGACGAGGCCTTTTAGGTACTCTCCCTCGGGGTGGTATATGTTTATCGGGTGGTCGGCTGGCTGCGTCAGCTGGTGAAGTATGGACACCCGCCTGTGAGCCATTGTGGCCGCTGTGAACACCATCGTGCGGAAGTCCTCCTTGCTCACCACCTGTGAGCAGGAGAACGTGAAGAGTAGCCCGCCCGGCTCTATTATCTGCATCGCCTTGGCGTTCAGCCTGCGGTATCCCTTCAGCGCGTTCTTCAGCACGGACATGTGCTTGGCGAAGGCCGGCGGGTCAAGCACCATGAGGTCATACTTCTGCGAGGTGTGCTCCATATAGTGGAAAGCGTCTTCCGCGAAGGCGGTGTGACGCCCGTCGCCAGGGAAGTTACGTTCCACGTTCTGGCGGGTCAGCTCTATGGCGCGCTCCGAGCTGTCCACGGAGTGCACTATCTCGGCGCCGCCCCTGAGGGCGAACAGCGAGAAGCCGCCCGTGTAGCAGAACATGTTGCAGACCCGCTTGCCCTTCGCGTAGCGCTCTATGAGGGCCCTGTTCTCGCGCTGGTCGACGAAGAAGCCAGTCTTCTGACCTTTCTCCCAGTCGGGGGCGAATATCAGGCCGTTCTCCTTTGCCTCCCTCACCTCTTTCCAGTCTTGCGACTTGTACACGTAGCTGTTCACGGGGTTCAGCCCAGCCTTATACGGCAGAGTGCCCTCGCTCTTGTTGTATATGGCTTTAAGCCTGTCGCCCATCACGTCTATAAGGGCGCTCTCTATCTTTTGCCGGTCTTTCCACATCCCGACGGAGTGGGTCTGCATAACGGCCGTAGTCTCATACACGTCCACGACGAGGCCTGGCAGGTTATCCCCCTCGCCGAACACCAGCCTGTAGGCCGTGGTCTCGTCATTATCCACAAGGCCGACGTCGCGGCGCAGTTGGAACGCCTCGCCTATCCGGCGGGTGTAAAACTCCTGGTCTATCGCCTCGTTTTTGTCAAATGTCAGTACGCGGACGGCTATGGAGCCTATCTGATAGTGGCCGCGGGCCATGAAGTAGCCCTGCGAGGAGAGTATGTCTACAATGTCGCCCTCTTGAGGCTCTGCGCTCATGCGGGCTATGGCGCCCGAGAACACCCACGGGTGGAAGCGTTGCAGGCTCTGGTCTTTCCCTGGCTTTAGTGTTACGGTTACGTTGCTCAATTTCTTCTTTGTTTGCCTTGGTTTTTATTTCTCTGTTTCTGTCTTACCC
>CAKVCS010000054.1 GCA_934725785.1 uncultured Bacteroidales bacterium
CGCGAACACGTCTATTCTGCGCCATTAGCACCGCAAAGAAAATAAAAGCCTTATGAATATTCAAACTTTAGAGGGAAAAAATGCCTCGGCTTAGGCAGGCGATTATTGTCTAATCAGTCGTAATTACTTGAATGTTATTATGTTGTCTCTTTGTGGGTTTCGCCTGTTGTTTAAGTTCTGATTCCACGTTCAGCGGTCGGTTTGTCTCATTTTTTCGGATTTTAGGCGTTGTTAGTCTTGTTGAGAATTTCAAGTTTTTTAAGTTGGCGTGGGCGGTAGCCACGGCTCGTCCCAAGCATGTCGCACTGCGCCTTTATCGCTGTATCATCTTCTGACGTGTCCTTATTTTGTATACATTTGTGCGTGACATTCACGGAGTAAAAAAATGCGCCCTGCCGATTTCCCAGCGGGTGGCCTTATATTAATGAACTTTTGCCGTGCCTCTCAAACTTCGTCTCATAATTCTCTTTTTCCTCCAGTTTGCAACTTGGGGTGCTTACCTCACGTCCATGGGCAATTATCTCGCCAGGGTAGGGTTGGGTGAGTACATAGGCTACTTCTATTCGGTGCAGGGGCTTGTCTCCATCTTTATGCCGACCCTTTGGGGCATCTTGGCGGATAAGCGGATTGAGGCTCAGCGCCTTCTCGGGCTGTCGCACATTGTGGCGGGACTCCTCATGTTCGCCGTCTGCTTCGTGTGCAAAGAGTCCGAACACGTCTCTTTCCATTCAATATTCCCCCTCTACGCTCTTTCCGTGGCGTTCTACATGCCAACGCTAGGCCTCGCCAACTCGGTCTCTTACACGGCAATGCAGGGTTCGGGGCTTGACAAGGTGGCAGACTTCCCCCGTATCCGGATATTTGGCACTGTGGGGTTCCTCGTTGCCATGTGGTCTGTCGACTTCATCGGATTCCAACAGAGCCCTATGCAGTTTATGGTCAGTGGTGTCTGGGGATTGCTCATAGGCGTTTACGCTTTTACCATGCCTCGTTGTGCCGTGAACCGCGGCAATGACGGGCAGTCGCTGGTGCAGAGGCTTGGACTTGACGCCTTTGGCCTCATGAAGTCGCCGCGGATGTTCGCTTTCTTCGTGTTTTCGATGATGCTCGGCATGGCATTGCAGATTACCAATGGTTTCGCCAGCCCTTTTATTGACGCTTTCGGCGGTCTCGATGAGTATAAGGGGGCTTTCTTCGTTGAGCATGCCAATCTTCTCATCTCTTTGTCTCAGATTTCCGAGACGCTCTGCATACTCCTCATTCCTTTCTTCCTGAAGCGCTATGGCATCAAGGTGGTGATGCTAATATCCATGACGGCTTGGTTCTTGCGCTTCGGTCTTTTCGCGATAGGGGCGCCGGCGGGCCCGGGTATCGCCGCCCTCGTGCTGTCGATGGTGGTGTATGGTGTAGCGTTCGATTTCTTCAATATCTCTGGCTCCCTATTCGTCGACGGCGAGGTAGAGCCTTCAATGCGTTCAAGTGCGCAAGGTCTTTTCATGCTAATGACCAACGGCTTGGGGGCGGCAATAGGTACTCTGGCGGCGCAGGCGGTTGTTAATCACTTCGTATATTCCGCCACTGACCCCGAGAGCCAAATGTCCGGGTGGAGCGTGTCGTGGATGATATTCTCGGCCTATTCGCTCGTTGTCGCTATCGCGTTCGCCTTTTTGTTCAAGGGGCGCGAGAAGGCGTGAGAGCCAGAGGTTAGCATTAGGAGGAGTACCGTTCGGTGGCGTCTCAGGCCTCTCCGTGCGGAGCTCTGTTTTGTTCGGGGATGTGCGCCCGATTGGCGGTGCGCGAATTCATGACGCGCGTGGCTGACCAGAGGAACGATACTTGCCATTGGCGGGGCTTAGCTTCCGAACTGGCATTCGAAGAACCTCCGGTATTTCCCGCCTTGCCTCATCAGCTCGTTGTGGGTACCGACCTCAGCAACGCGTCCGTTGCTCAGCACCACTATCTTGTCCGCGTTGCGTATTGTGCTAAGGCGGTGGGCTATGATCAAGCATGTGCGCCCTTCGGTCAGGTTGCTTATGGCCTGTTGCAGCCGCGCCTCTGTCTTCGCGTCCAGGTTGCTCGTGGCCTCGTCAAGAATCAGTATGGGCGCGTCTTTATAAATGGCGCGGGCAATGGTCAGCTGCTGTCTCTGCCCGTTGCTCAGTCCGTTTTCTTTTTGCGAAATTTCGGTGTCGTATGACAGCGCCATGCGCTCTATGAAAGTGTCTGCCATGGCTTTGCGAGCGCTCTCTTTGATGCGCTTTTCTGAGCGTGAGGCGGGGTCGGTTCCGTATGATATGTTATAGGCCACCGTTCCGCTCCACAGTGTCGGCTCTTGAAGCACCATGGCTATGGAGCTGCGCAGGAGGCTCAGGTCATAGTCCCGTATGTCTATGCCGTCAATCGTTATGGCTCCATTCCTCACGTCATAAAACCTGGCAATCAGGTTGACCAGCGTAGTTTTGCCTGCCCCAGTCCCGCCCACTATGGCCACGGTCTCGCCCGGCGACGCCGTCATGCATACGTCGTGCAAGACGTCTTTGCCGAGCCCATATCCGAAGCTGACGTGCTCGATGGCGATGCGCCCCTCTATTTTGTGCCCGCTGACGTGGCCGGCCCTTACGCCAGTCTCCTCGTCCATTGTTTCGAATATGCGCTCAGCGCCCGCCACTGCGCTTTGCAAAGTGTTCAGCTGCGTAGCCACCATGTTTATGGGGCGCAGGAATTGACGCGTGTAGAGCAGGAATGCCTGTATCGCGCCTATGGTTATAGCCCCTTGGGCGGCGAGCAGTCCGCCTGCCACGGCGACTGTTATGTATGCCATGTTGTCCAGCAGCCGCAACATCGGCATCAGGATTCCACTGTTTATCTGGGCTTGCTCGCCTATCGCGCGCACCTTGGCGTTCTCTTCCCCGAATTTCCTCAGCCATCCGTCCTCACCTCCTATGGTGCGTATGGCGCGCAGCCCGCTCACGCTCTCCTCTATCACGGAGTTTAGGCAGCCTGTCGCGTCTTGCTGCTGGCGGAAGAGTTTGCGCGAGCGTGCGGAGACATATCTCGTCAAGAATGCCACAAGCGGTACGCTCAGGCACACCGCGAGAGTGAGCGGTGCCGACATGGACCACATGCATGCGACTATGCACGCCATCGAGACGAGCGTAGTGGAAATCTGCGCAATGGCCGGCCCCATGCCGTCGCGAATCATCTCCGTGTCGCTTGTGAGGCGGCTCAAGATGTCGCCGCGTCCCTTAGAGTCGTAAAGCCCAACGTCCATCTTTAGCACGTGCTCCATCAGGTCGCTCCTCAGGCGCTCTGCCACGCGGTTCGACGCTCTCGTCTCGCAAAGTCCCTGCAACATGCCGGCCAGCGCACCTGTGGCATAGATGAGAGCGAGAAGTCCAAGCCGGCGCAGCAGTAGCCCACGGTCTATCGCCGAGCCCCCGGCATCGGTGCCGGCGGCCTCGCTTATGAAGCGCGCTGTCTCTGCAAGGGGAGTGCCGCCTTGCGTCGTTATGCACTCGTCTATCGCGTCGGCTATGACGAGCGGGGCCATCACCGAGGCCACCGAGGCCAGCACGGCACATATGGCTATGCCGCACACCGACGGCCAGTGCCGCCCCCAATAGGGCAGCAGGCGTAAGACTGTCTTGTGCCAGTCTCTCACTGTGGCTCTCGGGGTCGCGGCCGCCCGTGGCCCGCTGTTGGGCATTGGTCCTGGCATGGGTCTATCTTGTTTGCGCTTCGCAGCTCTCCCTATATGTGGCGCTGTGCCTCATAAGCTCGTCGTGAGTTCCTCTGGCGGCTATGCGTCCCGAGCGCAGCACTACGATTTCATCGGCTTGCATGGCGGGCATCGCGCGCTGCGAGACGATCACTTTTGTAGCCTTTGTCGATTTTATCGCTTCGAGCACTTTTTTCTCAGTCACGCTGTCGAGGGCTGATAGGCTGTCGTCTATAATCAGGATTTCGGGTCGCGCAGCCATCATGCGGGCCAGGCATAACCTCTGCTTCTGCCCGCCCGACAGGTTTTGGCCTCCTTGATCAACCCTGCTGTCGAGTCCCAAGGGCTGCGAGCGGATGAAGTCGGCTATGCATGCGGCTTCTGCGGCCATCATAACGTCCGCGTCGGTCACCTCCGGCCTGCCATATTGAATGTTTTCGCGTATTGTGCCGCTGAAGAGTAGCGGAGTCTGCATGGCGATGCCCATATGTCTTCGCAGGTCGTCTCGCGGTATGTCGCGCAGGTCGACGCCGCCTATGGAGATGCCGCCTTGGGATGGTGAGTAGTTTTGGGCCAGGAGGTTTACAAGCGTTGTCTTGCCCGATCCCGTATCGCCAATTATGGCGACAGTGCTGCCTCTCTTGATGGTTAGCGTCGCGTCTTCTATCCGGTTCGCGCTGCCCTGCGCATAGGCGAACGAGACATTGCGCAACTCGATGTCCCCGTCTCTGAAAGGTCTGTCTGCGCGCCTTTCGCCCGTCTTGCCGTCACGCTCTTCCGCTGGCGTCTGCAACACCTCTTTTATTCTTTCTGACGACGCCTTCGCCTGGGTTATGCCCATTATGACGTGTTGCGCCATCATAAGGGCTATCTGTATTTGGGCCATGTAGTTTATAGCTGCCATTATTCCGCCGACTTTCATTTGCCCCGCTTCCACTTTGCCTGCCCCGCATAATATTATGAGTATGGTGCCAAGGTTGAGGGACAGTGACACGGACGGCATCATGGCCGAGAGGGCTTTCCCTACTTTCACGGACTGGTCGGCCATGGACTCGTTGGCGCCGTCAAACCTCTTTTTCTCACGCTTCTCGTTGGCATACGCCTTTACGACTCTTAGCCCGGCCAGGGTCTCCTGCGTCACGCGGGTGAGGTGGTCGCGCCGCTCCTGTAGCCTGATGAAAAGGGCCATTGTGCGCCTCATGATGCCCGTCGCCATGCATACCGATGCCACCATCACGCACACTATTATTACGGATATGTCCACGTCTATCATTAGAGCCATGCCGACTGAGCCGACGAACATCAGCGGGGCACGGAAGAGCAGGCGCATCGACTGCTGAACCATCCCTTGCATCCTGTTCACGTCGTCGCCAAGGCGGGTTATGAGGCTCGGGGGCTCAAGGCGGTCAATGTCTTTGAATGTCAGCTGAGTGACCTTTGCGTACAGGTCGCCGCGCAGGTTCGCCCCGAACTTGTATGCTACGCGGCCCGCCGCGTATATCGACAGCACGCCGCACGCCGCGCCCGCCGCTATGATAGCGAGCATCTTGACGCCCGTCGGCACAATTATGCCACTCTCGCCATCTAATATCCCCTGGTCCACTATTGTCGCCATCAGCTCGGGCTGCGCCAGCTCAGCCCACGTCTCGATGAGGACGCAAACGGATGCGAGCAATGCCAGTGGCCACATCGGCCGCAAGTATCTGATGACTATATCCACATCCCAAAAATAACACCATTCGACCCTTTTCTCTAAGATGGCAATCGTTAAAACATTATATTCGCGCCGTTAACCATTTCTTTTTAGACAAAATCAAATTAAAGATGAAGAAGCGTTTTGCTCTTATGCTGGCACTCGCCGGCTCTCTCGCGTTCACCGCATGCTCTGACGATGACGACACGTCGCCTATCATAAATTCTGCAACTTCGTTCAAGGGAACTTCAACCGCGACTGTCATGTCATTTTCAATCCCTATGGAAGACGATGTCGTCACGGTCGCTCCCATGCCCAAAGACAAAAGCATGGCTCAGCTGACGTTCGCGGAGCGCACCATGTCTGTGAATATGGGGATGGCGAGCATGAATGTCAAGATGGACGCGTTCACCATCGACAGTTGCCAAGTTGCCGGTTCTGCCGACAACTACACGCTGACCCGCAATAACGCCTTTGCGGTCAGTGGCGTAAAGGTGTCTCTCAGCGGCATGGAGTCTGAGCAGACTGTGACCGGTACACTCGCCTCTGCGGCTCTCGCCGATGGTGTCTTGACCGTCAAACTCGCCGATGTCAAGGCTCACTCCAGCATGCCTATGACCATGACCCTCGAATTCGAGGGTCAGCAGGTGAAATAATATTTCTCGGCATGATCCAGGCTCTTAGGGCGGTTCCCGCCGTGCTCATAATGTTGACGAGCATTTACCTCTCGTCGCTGCCCAAAATTGAGGCCATGCCGGCCTTTTGGAATGCCGACAAGCTTGTTCACCTTGTCTGTTTTGGCGGTTTCGCGTTCTGGGTGGCGTTCGCCATGAGCGCCCCATTGGCGAGGCGTAGGCTGACTCGCGCGTTGTGGCTCGCGCCAGTGCTCTTTATTGCCGCGTATGGGGCGGTCGACGAGTTTCACCAGAGCTTCACGCCCGGGCGCAGCTGTTCGGTGCCGGACTGGTGCGCCGACGCCGTGGGAGGGGCGATTGGCTCCTATGCTCACGGGCTTTTGCTCTTCTCAAAGTGGCGAGTGGGGCGCTATTGGCGCGCTTTCGCGGGAGTGGAGGGCTAAGTAGCCTGAGCTGGTCGAGGCGGAGAAATAAGCCATAAAGAAAAACGAGAGGCGGGAACCCGTAACGGCCCGCCTCTCGTTTTTTTTTATGAGTCTTGGCTGTCTACTTATTTCCCAACCATCACGAGTCCGCTGTTGGGCTTCAACGTCAGCTTTTTCTTAGCCATCTGGGTCTTTGTCAGTGTCGACAGTTTCACGTCGTCTATGCTCTTGCCGTCCTCGTAGAGGCTAATGC
>CAKVCS010000055.1 GCA_934725785.1 uncultured Bacteroidales bacterium
CATCCTACACGCCGAACACCGTGGCCTACGAGAGCAGCTCGGCCAACGACGGCATGATCGTCTTCAGCGAGATATACTATCCAGCGGGGTGGGTCGCCACCATAGACGGCGAGCCGGCCGAGATAACCCGCGCCAACTACATACTCCGCTCACTGAGAGTGCCCGCCGGGCGGCACAGGATAGAGTTCGCGTTCCAACCCTCGAGCTACAGGGTCGGCAACGTCATATCCACGGCAGCCTCGGCCATCGTCGTCCTGCTTACAGCAGGCGGCTGCGCCATACTCGCCATGCGCGGAAAAAGGCGCGAAGCCACAACCCCTGACGGCAAAGCGGAGTAAAAGAACGAAAAAGAGGACAAGGACATGGCGGAAGACTACAGACAGCTGACAAAGGAAGAGGTGGCCACCCTGCGCGGGCAAGGCTGCACGGCAGAAGACTGGGGCACGGTGCTCGTGCGCGGGGCGTTCGCCCCGGAGCGGATAAGCTGCACAAGCTTCATGGGCGAGGTGCGCCTCGGGGACATGAACGGCGTGGTGTCCAAGAAGACAAAGGGCGTAGGAGCCGCCCGCTCGGCCATAACTCGCTCGACGCTGAAAGACGTGACCCTTGGCGACTGGTTCTACGTGCAGGACGTGAGCCTGCTGTGCGGCTACGTGATAGGCGACCGCTTCGCGTGCATAGGCTGCGGGCAGATAATTGGCGGCGAAGGCCCGTTCGGCATCGGCGAACGCGTCACCGTGATAAACGAGGGCGGAGGCCGCGAGGTGGCCATGTCGGCCCACCTGACATCGAACATAGCCTACATGGTGGCAGTCCACAGATACGTGCCCGGCCTGGTGGCAGGCTACGAGAGGCTGGCGAGGCAGGAGGCGGACCAGCTGCGCGCCGAGATGGGCAAAGACGTCCACATATACGGCACGCGCAGCATCGAGAGCGTCCGCATAGGTCGCCGCGCGGTGATAGACGGCGCGGCGCGCCTGAGCCACGGGACCATACTCTCGGCCGAAGGCCAGGCCACCACGGTGGGCGCCGACGTCGACGCCAGCCACTTCGTGATGGCCGAGGGTGCCCACGCGTATGGCGGGGCGAGGCTGCGCCACTGCTTCGTAGGCCAGTGCGCCACCATCGGTGAGGGCTTCTTCGCCGAAAACGTCATGGCGTTCGCCAACAGCCAGCTGCTTTGCGGCGAAGCCGTCTCCGTGATGGCCGGCCCCTACACGGTGAGCCACCACAAGTCATCACTCCTCATAGCCGAGAGCCTCTCCTTCTACAACGCCGGCAGCTCCACAAACAGCAGCAACCACCACTACAGGCTCGGCCCCATACAGCAGGCCGTGATGGGGCGCGGGTGTAAGACCGGGAGCGGAGCGTATGTGCTCGAGCCGGCCCACATAGGCGAGTTCTCCATGGTCATCGGCCACCACAAGACACACCCGGACACGTCCATGTTCCCATTCTCGGTGCTTGCGGAGCGCGACGGCGAGAGTCACCTGATAATAGCCCAGAACCTGCGGACCATGGGAGTGTTCCGCGACGGGATGAAATGGAAGAAGCGCGACAAGCGCACCCTGATGAGGGCGGACGCCATAAGCTATGACGTGCTCAACCCGCTGACAGTAGGCAAGATGATGAACGCCGTCCGCCACATAGAGGGCGAATGGTCATCGGGCAAAAGCGAATACCTGCTTGAGGGCGGCCTTCGGATCCGCCGCGCCCTGCTGGCCCGCGGCGCCAAGGCATACCGCTCGGCCATAGACCTCTACCTGGCCAAGGCATACGCCCACGACAAGGGGGCGAGCGAGTCGCTCGAGTGCGACTGGGTTGACGCGGGCGGCCTTGTGGCCCCGCTGACCGAGGTGAGGGCGATAGAGCGGAAGATAGCGGACGGCGGATTCGCGACAATAGGCGACGTGGCCCAAAGCGTGGCGGAGCTGGCCGGGCGGTCGAAGGAGCTCAGCATAAGGTGGGCCGTCGGCCAGGCGCGCTCATGGTACGGGTACACCGACACGGCAGACGACGTGAAAGACGCCCTGCAGCTGGTGGCTGAGGCCTGCCACGACATGAAAGAGGGCATAATGGTAGACGCGTCGCGAGAGTGGGGGCCCAAGCTGATGACGAGCTATGGACTTGACGGAGACGAGGATGACAAGGCCGCCGACTTCAGAGCCATGCGCGGCGAGATGGAAGAGAACCAAGACGTGAGGGAGTGCGCCAGATATTTCGACGAGACATGGTAGAGGCAAGGATAAAAGAAATAAATTCGTAAATTTGCCCCTTGTGTGCCAAATGGTTAACGGAAACAAGACCTTCGCACAAAATAAACAACAGAAAAACAACCCAAAAGACATAATGTCAAAGATAAACGCAGTAATCACGGGCGTGGGCGCGTTCACTCCCGAGTATCGCCTGACTAACGAAGAGCTCAGCCGCATGGTTGACACCAACGATGAGTGGATAATGACCCGCGTTGGCATCAAGGAGCGCAGAATCCTCAAGGAGAATGAAGGCTCCGCCGCTTCGGACATGGGCGCTAAGGCCATCGAGGACCTCGTCCGCAAGACTGGCCTCGACCTTCAGGAGGTCGACCTCGTGGTGTGCACCACCGTGACGGGCGACATGGTCCTGCCCGCTACGGCCGCCATCATCTGCGACAAGGTGGGCATTCACAAGGCATTGGCCTTTGACATCAACGGCGCTTGCTCGGGCTTCCTCTATGGCCTTGACCTGGTGAGCCAATACATCCGTAGCGGCTCGAAAAAGAAGGTGATCCTTGTGAGCACCGAGAAGATGTCGAGCATCGTGGACTACACTGACCGCACGACCTGCGTACTCTTCGGCGACGCGGCCACGGCCGTGCTCGTGGAGCCGACCGAGGAGGCCATAGGCCTGATGGACAGCAACCTGCACACCGACGGCTTCGGCCGTCAGTGGCTCAAAATCCCGGCTGGCGGCTCGGCCATGCCAGCCAGCCACGAGACCGTGGACGGGCACAAGCACTACGTGTACCAGGAGGGCAAGCAGGTGTTCAAGTACGCTGTGACATACATGGCCGACGCCACGGTTGACGTGATGAAACGCAACAACCTGACCGCTGACGACGTGGCATGGCTGGTGCCTCACCAGGCTAACCTGCGCATCATATCCGCCACGCAGGAGCGCATGGGCATACCTGCCGACAAGGTGATGATAAACATCCAGAACTATGGTAACACCACGTCGGCAACCATCCCCCTCTGCCTCTACGAGTGGGAGAGCCGCCTGAAGAAGGGCGACAACCTTATCTTCGCAGCTTTCGGCGCAGGCTTCACGTGGGGCGCGCTCTACGTGAAGTGGGGCTATGACCCCAAGTAGCGCAGACGCAAGAGCTGACGCATAACGCTCCAACGCCCCCTCGCGGTAACAATCCGCGAGGGGGCGTTTTTTCCTTTTAAGCCACTCGCGTCTCCGCAAGCAAGATAAATGGCTATGAGGGTGGCATCCGTCTCGCCGCATATCCGCACCCCGCAGGCCGCCAACGGAATCAGCACCGACTGGCACGGATGCGCAAGGCGAACGTGTGGATTGCGGCTAAAGCTTACGGATAACGGTCATGCCGTCCCTGATGGGCAGGATGAACTTCTCCACGCGCGTGTCTGCGGCGACAAAATCGTTGAACGCCATGACGGCACGGGTATGATGGTCGGACGGGCGCACGACGGGGTCTACTACGTGACCGTCCCACAAGACGTTGTCCGCCAGCAGGAAGCCGCCTTGGCGGACTCGGGGCAAGATGGTCTCGTAGTAATCGAGGTACTCGCGCTTGTCCGCATCTATGAAGACGAGGTCGAACTGCCGCCCACGCGTCTCCTCGTCAATCTCGGCAAGAGCCTGGGCAAGGCCGCAGATGTGCAAGACGACCTGCGCACCCCGCTTGGAGCGTCTCAGGAACTCGCGGATGAGCGGCTCGAGCTCATCGTTGACCTCGACGGTGTGTATGCGGGCGTCAGGGTCCTCGAGCCCCTCGGCCATGGAGAGGGCGGAATAGCCCGTGAAAGTGCCGACCTCGAGGGTTAGGCTTGGGCGGAGCATCTGCACGAAGGTCTTGAGCAGGGAGCCTTGCAAGTGTCCGGAGCACATGCGCGGCTGGATGGTGCGCAGGTGCGTCTGGCGGTCGAGGTCGTGGAGGAATTCCGGCTCAGGGTCGGAGTGCGCGAGGATGTACCTCTCTATATCTGTCGTCATACGTATATAAGCCTTGACATCTCGGAACCGCCGAGAACGCGTCGGGCCACCCGCAGGATGGACTCCCTCGTGACCCTGTCCCTCACGGCGGCGGCTATCTCATATACCGAGAGGCTCTCACCGTAGAGTATGGCGTTTCGCCCCGCGGCGAGCATGAGGCTCTCCGCATCGTCGCCCGACATGACGAGGCGGTTGGCGAACTGGCGTATGACCTTGGCGAAGCGAGCCTCGGAGAGGGGTGATTGGCAGAGGGCGTCGACCTCCTTGCGGACTATTGACAAGGAGCGGGCGACGTTCTGCGCATCGGTGCCGAAATATATGGAGAAGATGCCTGTGTCGTCATATGGCGTGTAGTCAGTCTCGACGTTATAGGCTATGCCGTTCTTTTCGCGGAGCGCCACCGAGAGGCGCGAGTTCATGCTCGGCCCTCCCAGGATGTTCGATATGACGCTCATCTCGAGCCTGTCGTCGTCGAACCCGCCGGGAGCTCGGCACCCGATAGTCACGTGGGCCTGGCTCGTGCCCTTCTCCACCCTCTTGTCAAACGCAGCGAACGAGTCGGCGCTGACCCTCGGAGGCCTGCCCACGTTGGGCTGCACGGACCCGAAGAACCTCTCGGCCACCTTGGCCACCTTGTCAACCGCCTGTGGGCCGATATAGACGAACGCCATGCGGTCGGTGGCGTGTGTGCGG
The DNA here is from genome assembly GCA_934725785.1 of uncultured Bacteroidales bacterium. Taxonomy (GTDB): domain Bacteria; phylum Bacteroidota; class Bacteroidia; order Bacteroidales; family Marinilabiliaceae; genus W3P20-009. Next base: position 4,915 of record CAKVCS010000055.1, read on the forward strand.
GCAATGAACCGGCGCGCGTCATCGCCCGAGAAAGACGTGACGGATTCGGGCGTGCCGAGGATGTTGTGCCCCAGCGGGGTGCCGGCGAAGGCGAGGTCCTCAAACTCGTCGAATATGAGGTCGGAGGGGGAGTCCTCGTAGCTTGTTATCTCGTCTATTATGACCTCCCTCTCCTTGTCGAGCTCCTGCCGCGGGAAAGTGGACCGGAAGGCCATGTCGGCAATGAGCTCGGCGGCACGCGCGAGGTCCTGCTCGAGGAAGGCGGCGTGAATGGCCGTCTCGTCCTTGGTGGTGTAGGCGTTGAGCTCGCCGCCAACCTCGTCGAGCCGGTTCAGTATGTGGCACGCGCGCCTCTTGGCCGTGCCTTTGAAGACCGTGTGCTCAACGAAGTGTGCTAGCCCGTGCTCTCCGTCCATCTCGTCGCGGCTGCCTGCGTTGATGACGAGAGCGCATCGCGCTGCCGGGCCCGGGGCGGATAGATGGACATAGCGTATGCCGTTGGGAAACGTTGAAACAACCATTCCTTTTGTTTGATGATTCTGTTGTGAGGCGGCTCACGGCCGAGGCTCGGGCTTCGGCGTTTGGCCGCCTACTCGGCGACGCCTTCGCCCTCCTGCTCGGCGAGGGCGACAATGTCGTCAAGACAACGGCGGATGTCCGCGGGGGTCTCGGCCCTGAGCAGCCTCACCCTGCGCTCCTTGACCCCGGCGATTCCTTTGAAAGAGAGGGCCATATGGCGGCGGATGTGGAGTATAGCCCGCTTCTCGTCGCCAATCCATCTTATGGTCTCGCCAAGCTGGCCGAAGAGCCTGTCCGCCACCTGGCGCACAGAGGCCTCGGGCAGGAGCTGGCCAGTCGCGAGGTAGTGCTTTACCTCGCTGAATATCCAGGGCCTGCCTATCGACGCGCGGCCTATCATGACGGCGTCGACGCCGTAGCGGTCGAACATCTGGCGCGCCTTGACTGGCGAGTCGACATCGCCGTTGCCTATGACGGGGATGGTCATCCTGGGGTTGGCCTTCACTTGTCCGATGAGGGTCCAGTCGGCCTCGCCCGTGTACATCTGCGCACGCGTGCGCCCATGGATGGTAATGGCGGAGATGCCGACGTCCTGGAGCCTCTCGGCCGTGTCGACGACGAACTTGGACTCCTCGTCCCACCCGAGACGGGTCTTGACCGTGACGGGCGTGTGGCTCACGGCTTGGACCACCTGGCGCGTCATCTCGACCATCTTGGGGATGTCTCTGAGTATCCCGGCCCCGGCTCCCTTGCCCGCCACCTTTTTCACCGGGCAGCCGAAGTTGAGGTCTATGATGTCCGGGTTGCTCTGCTCGACAATTTTGGCGGCCTCGACCATCGGCTCTATCTCACGGCCGTATATCTGTATGCCTACGGGCCGCTCGGCGGGGTCTATGTCGAGCTTTTTCATAGAGCTCTTGACGTCGCGTATTATGGCGTCGGCCGAGACGAACTCGGTGTACATGAGGTCGGCGCCATAGCCCTTGCAGAGGCGTCGGAAGGGCAGGTCGGTTACGTCCTCCATTGGGGCGAGCAGCACAGGCCTCTCGCCGAGATCGAGGTTTCCTATTCGCATTATGCGTCTGAGTTTTTGGTGTAGGGGGGAGGGGGTTATCGCGACGCGAAGTTAAGCGTATCGGGACAAAAAAAGAAACCCGCCAACCGTGACGGCTGGCAGGCTTTTTTTAAGAGCACACGTCAGTGCCCGGCACGCTATCACCCACACCGCCCAAGAGGCGCGTCGGGACGGCCC
>CAKVCS010000056.1 GCA_934725785.1 uncultured Bacteroidales bacterium
GATTGACTGCGAGATGAGCTTCATTGAGCAGGAGGACATCCTCAACGTCTTCGAGGGGCTTATGAAAACGCTCTTCCGCGAGGTCAAGGGGATTGACTTCAAAGAGCCGTTCATGCGCATGACTTGGCAGGATGCCATGAAGTTCTACGGATCTGACAAGCCCGACCTCCGCTTCGGCATGAGGTTCGTCGAGATTAAAGACATCATGCAGGGACACGGTTTCTCTGTGTTCGACGGGGCCGAGTACATCGGCGCCATCTGCGCAAAGGGCGCGGCCCACTACACGCGCAAGCAGCTCGACGCGCTCACCGAATTCGTCAAGAGGCCGCAAATCGGGGCCAAGGGCCTCGTCTACGCCAGGGTTGAGGCCGACGGGTCCGTCAAGAGCTCGGTCGACAAGTTCTACGACCAGGCTTCGCTCCAACTCCTCAAGGAGCGCATGGCGGCCGAGGCGGGAGACCTTATCCTCATCATATGCGGCCCCGACGCGATGAAGGCGCGCAAGCAGCTCTGCGAGCTGAGACTTGAGATGGGCAACCAGCTCGGCCTTCGTGACAAGAATAACTACGCGTGCCTCTGGGTCATCGACTTCCCGATGTACGAGTGGAGCGAGGAGGAAAACCGGCTTATGGCCATGCACCACCCCTTCACTAGCCCCAAACCCGAGGACTACGGACTGCTCGACACCGACCCGGCGGCCGTCCGCGCCAATGCCTACGACCTAGTCATAAACGGCGTTGAGGTCGGAGGTGGCTCCATCCGTATCCACGACGCCGTCCTGCAGGCCAAGATATTCAAAATCCTCGGCTTCACGCCCGAGAAGGCGCAACAGCAGTTCGGCTTCCTGATGAACGCGTTCAAGTTCGGCGCACCGCCTCACGGAGGCCTCGCCTTCGGTCTTGACAGGCTTGTCTCGCTGTTCGCGGGGCTCGACTCTATCCGCGACTGCATAGCATTCCCCAAGAACAACGCCGGCCGCGACGTCATGCTCGATGCTCCTGCTCCACTTGATCAGAAGCAGCTCGACGAACTTGACCTCGCTGTGCTTGCAAACGATAAAAAATAGCGCGAGCAGGGCGTGCGGCTTTGGCCGTACGCCCTGTTGGCTTTCCGCCAGTCTATTCTTTAATTTTAGGTATTCTTATTATGGAACTCTACATCCCCATCGCCATCCTCGTAGGCATAGTCCTGCTTTTGGCAGTGTTCTTTTACTACGTGCCGCTGCTCCTATGGGTGTCCGCGCTTGTCTCCGGTGTGCACATCTCGCTCATTCAGCTCGTGCTTATGCGCATCCGCAAAGTCCCGCCCACGGTCATCGTCCAAGCCCTTATCGAGGCTCACAAGGCCGGTCTGCAAAACATTAGGCGAGATGAGCTCGAGGCTCACTACCTCGCTGGCGGACACGTCCAAAAGGTAGTCCACGCACTCGTCTCGGCCAACAAGGCCAACATCAACCTGACGTTCCAGATGGCTACGGCCATTGACCTTGCTGGTCGCGACGTCTTCGAGGCCGTCCAGATGTCGGTCAATCCTAAGGTCATAGACACCCCGCCAGTGACAGCCGTGGCCAAGAACGGCATCCAGCTCATTGCCAAGGCGCGCGTCACGGTGCGCGCCAACATACGTCAGCTCGTTGGCGGCGCTGGCGAGGAGACTGTGCTGGCTCGTGTGGGCGAGGGCATCGTCTCTTCCATAGGCTCGTCCGAGAGCCACGAGCGTGTGCTCGAGAATCCCGACAGCATCTCTAAGGTTGTACTCTCTAAAGGTCTGGATTCTGGTACCGCCTTCGAGATCCTCTCTATCGACATCGCTGACATCGACGTCGGCAAGAACATCGGAGCCGCCCTCCAGATGGATCAGGCCAACGCTGATAAGAACATCGCCCAGGCAAAGGCCGAGGAGCGCAGGGCTATGGCCGTAGCTCTCGAGCAGGAGATGAAGGCCAAGGCTCAAGAGGCCAGGGCCCGAGTAATTGAGGCCGAGGCCGAGGTGCCTAAGGCCATGGCCGAGGCCTTCAGAAATGGAAACCTCGGAATCATGGACTACGTGCGGTATAAGAACATGGAGGCGGACACCGCCATGCGTCAATCAATAGCCGGCCCCCAGCAGCGCAAAGAGGCTAAGTAGAGCCGTAGCCGCGTATAACGCAAATAAGCCAATGGACTCGCATCCATTGGCTTATTTTTTTTGTGTGGGGCGATGACCTATCGGGCGAGGAAACGCTCCGCGTCAAGAGCCGCGCGGCACCCGGAGGCGGCGGCGTTGACTGCCTGGCGGTATATAGGGTCGCACACATCTCCCGCGGCAAACACGCCTGGGATGTTCGTGGCCTGAGTCGGGCTCGCCACTTTTATGTACCCTTGGTCATCCGTCTCCACTTGCGGGAACGCCGACGTGTTCGGAGTGTGGCCTATTGCCAGGAAGAAGCCGGATATGTCAATTGTCTCAATCTCGCCCGTAGCCTTGTTGCGGAGGTTGGCGTGCTCCAGCTTGCCCTCGCCTGCGAGGGACACTGTCTCGCGTTCATAGAGTATGCTTATGTTCTCCCTCTCCTTAAGCCGCTCGCGCATCACCTGCGATGCCCTCAGCTCGTCGCGGCGCACAATCAGATACACTTTGTTTGCGAGGCCTGACAGGTATATGGCCTCCTCGGCGGCCGTGTCGCCACCGCCCACGACTGCCACGTCTTTGCCGCGGTAGAAGAACCCGTCGCACGTGGCGCAGGCCGACACTCCGGCACCGGCGTATTTCTGCTCGTCGGGCAGGCCAAGATAGCGCGCCGAGGCCCCGGTGGCTATTATTATAGCCTCCGCCTCAATCTCCGACGAGTCGTCGAGCGTTATGCGGAATGGGCGGGCTGACAGGTCGGACTTCGTTACCTGGCCGAATCGCATGTCCGTCCCCAGCCGCTCAGCTTGGGTCCGCATGTCGGTCATGAGGTCGAATCCCATGCGCCCCTCAGGGAAGCCAGGGAAATTCTCCACCATCGTCGTCTGCGTCAGCTGCCCGCCCTGCAAGAGGCCGTCTATCAGTATCGGGTGAAGGTTTGCGCGGCTGGCGTATATCGCCGCCGTGTATCCGGCAGGGCCTGAGCCTACTATGAGAAGTTTCGCGTGTTCCATTTTTTTTTTTATTTGCTTTGATTAGGTCGGCTTTCCCGGGTATAGTCGGAATCCGTTAGGCAAAAGTAGTAAAAGCCGCCGTGGCCGCGTGTGCCTCTTTTGTGGTATAATGGTGAGGAGGCCTATGGATTACCTATGAGGAATCTGCGTTCATCGTAAACCACGCATGCCACGATGCCGTTGCCTCCGTCGACGTTCGAGGTCACGGATGTCGTGCCGAAGACGGGCAGCAATATGTATTTCCGAGCCTGCTGGCATGAATAGAGGAAGTTGTAAAGGTCCTCGTGCAGGTGGTGTAGGCGCACGGCCAGGAAAATGCTGTCGGCCCCCACACCTGGCGGTGCTGACAGGTCGGCCCACGAGGCCGTCAGGCGCAGGGAGCTTTGATTGTCCGCGTTGCGCAGCAGGCGCTCGTCGTTGAAAAGGCCTATCGAGGCGGATTGCGAAATGTCATCAGAGAGGTCTCTGAACACGCTGCTCTCATATTCACACTGAAGTGTGGTGTCGGTCATTGCGCCGTCCTTGTAGCTTACGAGGTGCGCGGTTATCTGGTAGTAGTCCGCCGTCTCTTGCGGATCGGTCATTATGACGTTTATGCGGAGCGACATCTTGTCCGCCGATGTCGCCGTGTCTATTTTTTCAATGGGTATGACGGACATCACTCTGGCTGTGGCTCTCAGAGGGTTGGCGCTTCCGTCTATGTCCGCTGTTATTGTGATGGAGTCCGTCGCTGTCAGCCTCTGGGTGGGGAAGGTGGCGGATGTCTGCCCCTCTGTCAAGTGGAGCGTCCACACGGGTTCCCCGTTAACGCCGAGGTCTACGTACGCGTTGCCCACTGCGGCTTCTGTCAGTTCGCTGTCATATGGCACGCTTGCCGACAGGTGCACTGTTATGGTGTCGCTTGGCCTGAACAGGCATGTCATCACGTTTATCGCCGAGCCGCCGGACGTGTCTATGTCGTCGGCATTGGTCTCGCAGGCTGTCTGCGTCAGCAGCGCGGCTACGCACGCGGCAAGATGGGATGCCATGCGCCATGTTTTTTCAATGGTGTCGCCCATGCGTCAGAAGTTAATTGAGTATTTCACGTAAGGGCATGGAAATCCGATAAGTGAGAATTTCTTCAGGCTGTACTTAGTGCCGCCGCCCGTGGTGTTTTCCGCTTTCCAATATACGAACATCGGGTTTTGGCGGGCATACACGTTGTATATGCCGAAGCTTATCTGCGACCCCGCGCGCTCGCTGCCGAACCTTATTGTGGCCCCTATGTTCAGCTGGTGCTCGGCGGGCAGCTTCAGCGCGTTGCGTTGCGGCTCCACGCTGTACACCGCGTCCGACCCCGGCAGGCTGTACCTTTGGGTGGGCAGTGTCAGCGGCGCGCCCGTGCCGTAGTTCCATGAGAGCGACAGGTCGATGTTCTCTCTTATGGCTATGTTTGTGAACAGTTGGACGCTGTGTAGCCTGTCGTTGTCCGACGGGAACTCTTTGCCGCCGTTTATCTCCTCAAACTTGTTGCGTGAGCGGGACAATGTGTATCCGAGCCATCCGCTCACCCTGTCGCCTTTGCTGCGCAGGAATATCTCCAGCCCGCGGGCGTAGCCGCTGCCGGCTGTGCCCATGTCCTCCCATTGCGCCGTGCGCAGGATGTCGTATGGCGAAGAAGACTTGTAAGTCACCAGTCGTCTCATCCGTTTTGCGTAAGCCTCAACTTCAAGCGACATGTTTGGCTTTATCCGCCATTGCGCCTCTACGGATATTTGCGATGACCTCTGTGGGCCTCCGTCGCGCGGCACTGGTAGCCAGAAGTCCGATGGTGTGGCCACGCTCAGCATTCTTTTCTGGTAGGTGAATTGCGTCGTTAGCGAGTATCCGGCCCTTACGGAGAGAGGCTCGGCCAACTTCAGGCCGGCCAGCAGCCGCGGCTCGCCTACAAGGTATGGTGAGCCGCTTTCGCGCGACACGAGCGTGAAGTGTACTCCCGCCGAGGCCCAGAGGCTCCGCGCTTGCAGCATGGTCTCGACGTAGCCGTGGAGCTCGTGCCTTGTCATTGTCGTGCCTTGGCGCTCGCTGCGCGTCGTTGTGGTGTCGGATGGCTCGGGGGCGTATACGCCCACCAGCGGTTCGTATCTTTTATACTCGTACCATGCGCCGGCGCGAAGTGATTTCAGCAACGGGGTGGAGGTGTACACGCTCACGTCTACCTTACCCCCGGCATCCAAAATGCCGTTGCGGTATTCGTTGCCTATCATGTTGTTGGCATCCTTTGTCAGGGATAGCTCTTTTTGCGTGTTGCTGAACGTGTATTGCGAGAACCATGCCGTCATGTTGCCGAATGTGCTGTTGCCGAAAGTGTGGCTCCAACGTGCCGAGGCCAGGTGTGTCCACCACTTTATGTTGCTTTCGTCTCCATATGACAGGTAGCGCACCTCGTCGCCACCGTATTCTATCTTGGTGTCGTTGGTGTTCATGTCGTTGGTCAGTCTGTCCACGCTGCAGAAGTAGGATAGCCGCAGGTGGTCGCGCTGCCCTATGCGCCAGTTCGTTTTGGCGTGGAAGTCATAGAACAGGTACGAGTAGTGGCTGCTCTCGTTTGTCTGTATCAGGTTTGAGAACAAGTCGAAGTAGGTGCGCCGCGCGGAGAACATATAGCTCGACTCGCCCCTCTTTATTGGCCCCTGCAGGAGCAGGCTCGAGGCCATGAGGCCCACGTTGGCGTTTCCCTCGAAGCGGTACATGTTTCCGTTCAAAGTCTTGATGTCGAGCACGCTGGCCATTCGCCCCCCGTAGCGTGCGGGAAATCCGCTCTTGATCAGGATGGCGTGTTTGGCGGCGTCTGAGTTGAAGGCCGAGAAGAACCCGAGAGCGTGGTTGGCGTTGAACAGGGGGGCGTCGTCAAGCAGGACGTTGTTCTGGTCTTGGCTGCCACCTCTCACGCTTATGCCGCCGAAGCCCTCACTGCCGCTCTTGACCCCTGGTGTCTGCTGAAGGGCGCGGCCCAAGTCGGCTTCGCCCATGAGGCCAGGCATTGTCCGTATCTCGTCTGTGTTGAATTTGGTTACGCCAATGGCGGCCGCCTCGTCATAGTCCGTCTCTGTGGCCTTCACGTCCACCGCCGTCAACATTATCCGCGGGCTGATGTCTATGTTTATGGTCGTGTCGCCGCGCAGGTCTATTGTGCGCATACCGGGCGTATAGCCTACGAACGAGGCCCTCAGGTCCGCCCGTCCTGTAGGCAGGCTCAGCGAGAAGTACCCGTATTCGTTGGACGCCGTGGCCAACCTCAGAAGCGTGTCCATTATATGGGCGCCGATAAGGGCTTCGCCGGTCAGGGCGTCCTGGCAGTAGCCGCTGACTCTGCGCATCTTTACGTTGTCGGCCGTCACCACTATCTTACCGCCCCCCGCGTCCTCGTGGCACACGTAGCGCACGTTGTACCGGCTAAATATCGCGTCGAGGCATTCTCGCAAGGTGTGCCGCCCGCGGCGCATCCTGACCAGCCCGGGGGGCGTGGCGCGAGACGAGTAGGCCACCACGACCCCGGTC
>CAKVCS010000057.1 GCA_934725785.1 uncultured Bacteroidales bacterium
TCGTCGTGCCGTCTATCGGGTCTATGATCCAGTCCAGGTGCTTGCCCCGCTCCGTCCGCGTATTCTCCTCGGCAATGAATCCCGCTGAGGGCTCCACCTGCTCCAGCTCCTTCACTATCAGCCTCTCGCTTAGCTTATCCAGCTGGGTCACGAAGTCGTGCCGCCCTTTGGTCTCAACCTCCACCGCCCCGGTCTGGCGGAGGCTCCATATGTGACGCCCCACGCGGCGCGCTATGTCCGAAATCTCGCGGCAGATGCGCCGCAGCTCCTTCTCTTCCTTCATTGCTGTATGTTGTTTACTTGCGCGCAATGCGCGCGCCATGTGTCGCGGCCTGTGGCGGCGGCTCTCCTTTTTTTATTACCTTTACGGTGGCCTGTGGGGGTGTCGGTCCCATCGGCGAGGATTCTCAAATTTAAAACAAAACGGATATGGAAGAGCAGCAGGACAAGAAAATAAATATCAACCTTACGCCCGACGTGGCTGAGGGCACTTACGCCAACCTCGCCATCGTGGCCCATTCGCCCAGCGAGTTCATTGTCGACTTCATCAGCACACTGCCAGGGCAGCGCCCCACGGTCAAGTCGCGTATCATAATGACTCCCGCCAACGTGAAGCGACTCATCTCCGCCCTGTCTCAGAATATGGAGAGCTTCGAGAGGCAGTATGGCTCCGTGCAAGACGCGCAGCAGGACATATCAATACCCTTTGGCTTCAGCGGGAACAAGGGCAACGCCTAACGGAGGTCTATGACCCTGTCCACCGAGTCAAGCGTCTCGCTCAGGTGGGATACTATTATCACGGTGCGCCCCTCGTCGCGCAGCCTCGCTATGTTGCTTCGCATGGTTTGCCGCGCGCGCGGGTCGAGTGCGCTCGCCGCCTCGTCAAATATCACAATCTCGGCCTTGGAGTAGAATGCGCGGGCTTGGGCCAGACGCTGCCACTCCCCCCGGCTGAACATCTCGGAGCCGGGAAACTGGTCGCCAAGCTCGGTGGCGTAGCCGTCACGGAGGTGCGATATGAGGACGTCAATGTCGGCCTTCCGGGCGGCGGCGCGAATCCTCTCAATGTCGGCATCCTCACTCATGTCGCCAAAATGGATGTTATCCCGCGCCGAGGCGCAATAGACCCTGAAGTCTTGAAACACAGCCGATACGTGGCGCGAAACATCTTCCGCCGCAATGTCCGCCACTTCCGTCCCACCTATGCTAACCGACCCCTTGTCTGGGCGCAAGAGTCCGCATAGCATCTTCACCAGTGTCGATTTGCCGCTGCCGTTCCCGCCGCGTATGCCCACCACCTCGCCGCGCCCTATGCGGAAAGATACGTCTGTTATGGCCTGGCGGCTCGCGCCGGGGTAGCTGAACGACGCTTCGCGCACCTCAATGTGCGTGAAGCCCGTCGGGAATGGCTTGCGGCGCGTGCATTGTTCATTGAGGCTGAGGAACTCAAAAAGTGAGCGGACGTAAAGACCTTGGCTATGTACGGATATCGAGCGCCTCGACATGTTAGCCACGGCGGACTCGGCCCTGCGTATGGCCATCAGGTACATGGCGAGCGAGCCCACGCTAAGCCCGCCTCCAACCGACATCACTATTACAATGACAAAAACGGCGACCATGGCTACCGCCGATAGCGCAGCCGCCAATATCTGGCGCGCCGCGCTGCTCCGCTCCAGCCGCAGATGGGCTTCAGACGTGCGGCGGTGCACGCCGTCATATAGCGAGCGGAACAAGTCCGAGAGGCCGAACAGGCGGACCTCCGGGGCGTAACGCGGTTGGGTCAACACATTATTATAGTAGCGCATCTTGCGCTCATCGACCGATGTGCCGCGGTACAGGCGGTACGCCTCGCGGGTGTCCCACAGGCGGACGGCCACCACGGGCAGGCCCGCCACCAGGACCACGAGCGGCAACCACCACTTCACGCTCGCCAGCCATACGCCCATGGCGCAAAACGTCAAGGTGGACTCCGCAAGGCTCAGTGTCGAGAAGAATATGTTGATTGGCCTCTGGATTGAGCCCGAGATGGCACGAAACGCGTCTGTCTGGAACTGCGGGCTCTGCATCGTCTGGTAGCTCACGTTGCGCATTTGCGAGTGAATCATGTCGGCTATGCGACCCTTGAGCCTCTCGCCAAGCTCGCTCATGCACCAGTCGGAGGTGGCGCTCATGGCGTATGTGGCGAACAATGCTATCCCGAAGGCCGTCAGCGAAGGCGCGACATCCCAAATGTCAAATGAGCCTGCCCCGACGGCGGACAGTGTCGCATCCACCACGCGGCCCATCGCGCTCAGCAGCACTATGGGCAGCAGGGCGTTGGCCACCACGCACGCGCCCGACGCCACCGCCCAGGATGGCGACGTCGCCCACACAATCCGCAACGAGCGGGCTATCACTCCTGCATTGCTCAAAATTTTCCTGCGACCTTTTTATGTGGGAATTGTGGTCTTACGCCGAGGCTTGCGTATCAACCGCGTCGACCAACTGACGCACCTGGCCAGGAGACCGTTTACCATGTAAGACAGCGGGGCCGTGGCAAGCATCAGGCGCGCGTATAGGCCGCCGTTGGCGCTGACGCGTCTCCTACAGTGCGTAAATCGACCCTCTATGTGGGTCACGACCCCGAGTATTTCCCCCTCGGCCCACGCTTTGTCCATATGGCCAACGGAGTCTCCGCGGGTGTTAACCTTCCCGCCCGAATAGCCTATCAGTCTGTGCAATATGAACTTCTTTCCGACCCCCTGGTCTATCACCACCAGCGCCCCCGTCTGCAGGCGTTCGCCATCGCCGAGCGGGCGGAACGTCACCATCTCGCGGGGCCATATGCAGGGGAACATGCTCATTCCGCACGCCATCAGCCTTACGCTCAGCCCTTTGCGTATGGCTCTGCGACTCAGCTCCGTTATAATATTCTGGTCTGTGACGTTTCTGTCCATGGGTTGCCGGGTGGGCGCCAGTCTCATGACTCGGCTTAAGCTCCTGCCATGCCACTCCTCACAACCCGTACGACCTCCTTGTCGGGTTTGAAGCCGAGTGTGAAAGTCGGGGTTGAGGAAAACGAGGATATCACGTTCTGAGCCGCCATGGCCGCGTTCTCGGCGTCAAAAGGTTGCATTATGACGTTGCTCATAAGTCTTGCCATGCCGGCGGCCCCGCCTGTGCGGGTCATCTCGTTGGCCGGTGACTGGCTTATCAGGAACAGCCCGCTGAGCCTCGCGGAGCGCGGTTGCTGCGCGTAGGCCGGCATCGGGATGGCGTAGGCCGTCGGCGCGTCTCCGCCTCTCCCTCGCCTTATCGCCAGCATGTCGTCGTTGACGATGGTTGCCCCCTCGCTCTCGAATATGTGGGCTATTGTGCTCTTGCCCGTCCCGGACTTGGCTGTGAACAGCAGCCCATTGCCCGAGGCGTCCCTCACAACCGATGAGTGTATCAGAAAACCCTCCCGCCGCAGCAGCAGTCGCGACAGGAATATGTTGAACAAAGGGAACACGAGCGGGTGCGCCACTCCGTGTGTGTCCCTTGCGTGGGATATTGTCAGCACGGCCCCGCCTTTGCCATATCTTATGCTTGCGCGCCTCACGTTTCTCTCCTCGCCGCAGCACTGCGTTATTGTCTCCTCGCCATCGCTTCCTTCGGCCTTGCTCAGGTGCCACTCCGTCCGCGGCATGTCGTCAAAAGCTTCATTTGTCGCCGAGAACCGTATATCGCTGGCCCGGGGCATGTCGACTTGGTCGGCCAGCCTCACGGTGATGTCCACCACATCGGCCGCCATATCTGCGCTATCCACCTCAAAGCCGTTGAACGTGTTGTCGGCAAAGACGCATCCGTCGGCGTGGAAGCGGAGGTGTATTCCGGCTACTGATGCCGTAAAGTGGTCGCAATGCATGTGCCTTGGGATCTTGGGCTGGTGACTTCTATTGCTGTTCACTCATGGCAAGAGCGCCACTCTCGACCATTTGGACGAGGAATCTCGTCACGTCGCGTCCCACGGCCACGCGGTCGGCCGCGTTGTATTGCGCCGCTATGAAGTCCACAATCTCGCCGACGCCCATGCCCTTCACCGCGCAGTCCATAATCGCCGCGCCTGTATTGTTAAGCGACCTCAGCCTGCCCATGTCGGCCGTCGAGGCCGATATGGGCACGAGCAGGGTCTCCTCGCCCACGTGCGACACGATGTAGCTGTCGGACAACCGAAACCTCTGCGTAGTCTTCAAGTCAATCATGGTAAAACCGCGTTTGCGTTTTTGGAGGCGGGGCCACCAGCGCGCTTCCCTTAAAATTCAGATTACTGTGCGTGAGAATGGGGCGACGTCCAAGCTTGCGAACATGCCCCTCTGGAACTTACGGTAGCCTGCCGAGGCCACCATGGCGGCGTTGTCCGTCGTGTATGAGAATTTGGGGACGAAGACGTCCCACCCGCGGCTGGTGTGCAGCTTCTCAAAAGCGTCTCGCAGCCCGCTATTGGCCGACACGCCACCGGCGACGGCGACGGTCGTTATGCCCAGGTCTTTGGCGGCGCGCGTGAGGTTCTTCATGAGGATGTCTATCACGGTGGCCTGCAGGGAGGCGCACAAGTCGGCCTTGTTCTTCTCTATGAAGTCCGGGTCTTTCTTCAGCTCGTCGCGCAGCGTGTAGAGAAACGAGGTCTTAAGCCCGCTGAAGCTGTAGTCGTAGCCAGCAATGTGGGGCTTCGCGAATTGGAAGGCCTTAGGGTCGCCCTCGTTGGCCAGCTTGTTTATGACCGGGCCGCCAGGGTAGCCCAGCCCCATCACCTTGGCGCATTTGTCGAAGGCTTCGCCCGCGGCGTCGTCTATCGTCTGGCCTATTATCTCCATGTCCATGTAGTCCTTCACGAGCAGTATCTGGCTGTTGCCGCCCGAGACGAGAAGGCACAGGAACGGGAACTTCGGCTGCTCCTTGCCCTCCTCCACGATAAAGTGGGCGGAGACGTGCGCCTGGAGGTGGTTGACCTCTATCATAGGCTTGCCGAGCGCCATGGCGAAACCCTTGGCGAACGACACCCCGACGAGCAGCGAGCCCATAAGCCCCGGCCCCCTCGTGAAAGCCACGGCCGACAGGTCGTCCGCCGATACGCCAGCGTCGCCGAGGGCCTTGTCGACAACGGGTATTATGTTTTGCTCATGGGCTCTCGAGGCCAGCTCGGGCACAACGCCGCCATAGCGCAAGTGGACCGCCTGGCTCGCTGTGACGTTCGACAGCACCAGGCCGTCGGACAGGACGGCCGCCGACGTGTCATCGCACGACGACTCTATCCCTAATATAAGAGTAGACATTCTTTTCGCTTCATATGGCGCGGCTGGCCGTGGTCTTCCATTTTTCGCTACTTTTGCGCCAATGCGCCAGTCACGCCTCAGTTAATGGGCAAATTTATAAAAAAAATCGTTACGGCACTGTGGTACACCGTGCTTGTGGCAATGGCTCTCGCCATCTTGGCCTTCGGCATCGTCATGATGCCGGCGGTGGGGCGCTATGCGGCGCGCAGGGTGTCGGCCGAGGCGTCTGCCGCTCTGGGGCTGCCCGTCTCGGTCGGGAGCCTGCGCTATGTGCCATTCTCGACGGTCGAGGCCTTGGGCGTCACTGTGGCAGGGCCGGACTCAGCCCCTATGGTCTCGCTCGGCAGGGCGAAAGCGGATGTGTCCATATACTCCCTCTTCATCGGCAGGCCGAGGTTGAGCCTCTTGGAGGTCGACTCCCTTGCCTTATGCCTGAGGCGCGACAAGGCGGGCGCGCTCAATCTCGCCGCTCTCGCCGGCGGGTCTGGCTCCGACCCCTCTTCGGCCGACATGCCATTCTCCATAGGCGTCATCAAGGCGCGCCAATGCTCTGTGAGGTGCGAGGGCATGGGGTGCGACGCGTTCGAGGTGGCCGATATGGAGGCCGATGTGTCGGGCTTGCGCAAGTCGTCCTTGGGCTTCGCGGCCTCGGTCTCCGACTTCTCGTTTGTCGTCCCGGCCCTTGGCGCCCGGTTCTCCATGGGGGGCGGCGTCTGCGTTCGTGGTGACACGGTCTCTCTTGGCGGGGTGTCGCTCTCTTTCGGCGGTCTGGCCGCCCAGGTGGACACGGCCGTGGCGGTTGTCGACTCCTCGGGCTTGCGTATGGCCAGGGTGGACATACCGTCCGCCATGGCCTCGGGCAGCCTGGCCTCGCGGATGTTTGGGCGCGACATTCCCCGCTTTTCATTTTCACTCAATGCCGTGTTTCAAGATGACAACTTGAGCGTAAGGCATCTGCGCCTTTCTGTTGGCGAGTCCACAAGTCTGTTGGCTCGTGGTGGCGCGCGGTTCGGGTGGCGTGGCGGCGCTCTTTGCTGGGAGCGCGGAAACACCTCATTCTCCGGGTGGTTTAAGCCGTCCGACGTCCAAAGGCTTTTGGGCATTGAGGGGCGCCTGTCCGACCTCCCGCCTTTCCCTTTTGAGGGCTCTGTCACAGCCACTCGGACCGACGCCTCGGCGGGCGTGAACATCAATTCCGAGTATGGAGACGCGAGTCTCTACGTCAATGCCAATAGCGCTGACGGGTGGAGAGTGGCCGATGTGAATGCTCAGCTGAGCGGCGACCTCACCCCGTCCCGACTCACGGGC
>CAKVCS010000058.1 GCA_934725785.1 uncultured Bacteroidales bacterium
GAACAGGGACGTCTCGGCCGGCAACGTCAAAGTGGGCATTGAGGACTACTCGCTTCGCATAGAGGGCGAGTTTGAGCAGGGCGACGACATAAAGGACATCTCGCTCGCCGTCGGCGACAAGACAATAAAGCTGTCGGACATAGCCACCGTGCGCGACACGCTCAAGGACATAACGCTGGAGACGCAGGTGAACCGCAAGAACGGTGCCATACTCCTCGTGACCAAGCAGTCTGACGCCAACGCGGTGGCCGTGGCAGCCGAGGCCCGCGCCGAGATTGAGAAGGCGGCCAAGGAGCTGCCGACCGACATAAAGTTCACGATGATAACCGACAACTCGGACTTCATCATCAAGGCCATCAACAACCTGAAGGAGACGCTGTTCTACGCGTTGCTCTTCGTGGTCATCGTCGTGTTCGTGTTCCTCGGCCGTTGGCGCTCCACGTTCGTCATCGCGCTTACCATACCTATCTCGCTCATCGTGGCGTTCATATACCTGGCGGTGGCGGACGGCTCGCTTAACACCATCACTCTCATGTCCCTCTCAATAGCCATAGGCATGGTGGTTGACGACGCGATAGTGGTGCTGGAGAACGTTACGAAGCACGTGGACCGCGGGTCGAGGCCCAAAGAGGCAGCCAAGTATGGCACGAACGAGGTGTGGACGTCCGTCATCGTGACGACACTCGTCACCGTCGCCGTGTTCTTCCCACTGACGATGATACCCGGCATTATGGGTATCTTCTTCAAGCCGCTGGGCTGGATCATATGCATATGCGTGTGCACGTCGACCGCCACGGCCATATCGCTCACGCCGATGCTCTGCTCGAAGTTCCTGAAGCTGCGCGACAAGGAGGAGGATGAGAAGGGCGGCAGGCTGAGCTTCTACGTCTGGAGCCAGAAGTGGCTCGCGAAGCTCGACAACGGGTATGAGAAGCTCATACGCTGGGTCCTCGGCCACAGGGCTCTGACCATATGCTCCATGTGCCTGCTCTTTGTGGCCTCGATATTCCTGACCCCGTATCTGCACACCGAGTTTTTCCCCCAGAACGACCAGAACAACATAAACGTCTACGGCAAGATGCAGCAGGGTCAGCGCGTCGAGGTGACCAAGGAGATCGCCATGAAGGTCGACTCGGTCATACGCTCGCGCATCCCTGAGGTGACCATAATAACGGCGTCGTACGGATCGGAGGAGGAGGCCTCGTTCGCCTCGATGATGAGCACGACTGGCAATAACATCTTCAATATGCGAATGCGCACCGTCGACATGAAAGACAGGAGCCGCTCCGTGTTCGTGATGGCAGACTCCATCCGCGCCATTCTCAACGACTTCCCCGAGATCCTTGACTACGAGGTGACCACCGGCCAGAACGGCACGACTGGCAACACCGTCGACATTGAGATTTTCGGCCACGACTTCCCCGGCACGAGCCGCTTCGCGGCCGAGCTGAAAGACCGCCTGAAGAGCGTGGAGGGCGCCGAGGACATCTTGATAAGCCGCGGCGACGACAAGACTGAGCTGCAGATATACCTTGACCGCGAGAAACTGGCCCGCCACGGGCTGACCACGTCGGGCGTCGGATCGCTGGTCCGCACGTACGTGTATGGCAACAGGAACTCCAAGTTCAAGGAGGAGGGCGAGGAGTATGACATCATAGTTCGCCTTGAGGAGAAGTACCGCTCGAAGATAGCGGACGTCGAGAATATGCTGATAACCGACGGATACGGCCAGAAGGTGCGCTTGAAGGAGCTTGGCGACATTGTGGAGGGATATAACCCGCCATCGATAGAGCGCAAGAGCAAGCAGCGCATGCTGAAGGTGTCCGTGACCCCGGCCTCGGGCTACGCTATGGGCGACATAGCCACCGAGTGCCAAAAGGTGATAAGCCAGATGGACGTGCCTTCGGAGTACTCCATATACATTGGCGGCTCGTATGAGGACCAGCAGGAGTCGTTTGGCGCTCTTGGCCTTCTTGTCATCCTGTCGCTGCTGCTCGTATACCTTGTCATGGCCGCCGAGTTCGAGAGCTTCGTGATGCCAGCCATAATAATGCTTGCCATCCCGTTCGCTTTCACGGGCGTCATCCTCGCGCTGCTCATCTTCAACGTCAACCTGTCAGTCGTGGCCGCCCTCGGAGCCATGATGCTCATAGGCATAGTGACGAAGAACGGCATTGTGCTGATTGACTACATAAACCTGATGCGCGAGCGCGGCGTGAAGCTGTATGAGGCCATAGCCCTCTCGTGCCGCAGCCGTCTGCGCCCTGTGCTTATGACATCGTTCACGACGATGCTCGGCATGCTGCCTATGGCGCTCTCGACGAGCGAGGGTTCGGAGACATGGCAACCTATGGGCGTGGCCGTCATTGGCGGCATGGTGTTCTCCACCATCATAACGATGCTCATAGTCCCGGCGGTGTACGCCTCGGTGGACAAGAGCGGAAGCCGCGACAAGAACAAGGAAGAGCGCAAGCAGTACCGCTTCATGGACGATTTCGACCCGGAGCGCGACCTGCCCGCCAGCCGCAGGCAGCAACTGAACCAGTAAGTGATAGACAGGGCGCGGAGGTGGCCCGACGGCTGCGCCACGAAGCCGCCACGCGCCCACACTTTTGACATCACAGTCCGGGCCGCTAAGCCGACTCGCCAGGGAAAGCACGGCTCGCACGGACACGAATTGACAAGAAAATGAAAGCTGTATTCATAACATACAACCAGGCCCTCACGGAGCGACTTGGGTACATATTCGACCAGCTCCGGATAACGGGATACACAAAGTTCCCACTCGTCTACGGACGCGGCACGAACGGCGGCGAGCCGCGCATGGCCAGCCACGCATGGCCAGAGATGAACAGCTCCATAATAACCATTGTGGACGATGACATTGTCCCCCTTCTGCTGAAATACATAGAGAAGCTCGACCACGTGAACTTGGAGAATGGCATCAGAGCCTTTGTCTGGAACATAGAGCAGCAGTATTAGGGCAGCTCTACCAAAAAATGCGCGCGGCAGCCTTGCCAACAGGCGTGACACGCCGCGACCCACATGATTGTAATGGACAACAACAATATAATCCGCAGAGACTTCACACACCCTGCACCGAAAGGTAACACATCGAGAAATAGATAGTTTGGTTTTTGATTAGTGAGAAAAGCGAACCCTGCGCACGCCTTGGTGGCGACGCGGGGTGCTTTTTTTTCTGTGAGGTCAAGTATGTCGGGCAGGCTTTCGTGACATCAAGACCGCGATGACGCAAACAGAGAGACCCAAACGGACGGAGAACCGACAGAGCGTGCGCATAGGGCCACAAAGCATAGGCACACGGCTATAAGGCAAGCCCCCAGACATGACAACGGAAAGAAGAGCCACAGGGCGGCGGAAAAGACGCATGATGAAAGAGACCCCGCCACGCCCAGAAAAGGTGCGCAGCGGGGTCTGCATTAACCAAACAAACCTATACGAAGTGCAGAACTATGCTAAGAAGAGCATCGCTACACGGTAGAACAGTGCCGACACGACCCATGCGACAAAGGTAGTCTCAAAGGCCAGGAAAACGGCCCACCGCCAGGACCCCGTCTCCGCCTTGACGGCAGCAACCGTGGCGAGGCAGGGGAAATAGAGCAGGATGAAGAGCAGGTAGGCGTAAGCGTTGACGGGCGTCATTCCATCGGCCTCCATCTTCTGCCTGAGTATGACATATTTAGAGCGAGCCCCTTCGTCGGCCTGCGCCGCGTCGAGCGAGTCATCGTCGGCGTAGCTGTCGTCGTCGGCGTAGAGGACCCCGAGCGTGGACGCCACAATCTCCTTGGCCCCGACACCGGCAATGATGCTGACGTCTTGTTTCCATGAGAAGCCTTGCGGGCGGAAGACGGGTTCGACGGCCTGACCTATACGGCCGATGAAACTCTGCTCCTGCTGGGCCTGGCGGTCAAGCTCGTCGTGGCGCGGGAAGTAGCCGAGCGCCCACACGACGACGCTGGCCACGAGGATTATGCCGCCCATCTTCTTGAGATACTGGCGCCCGCGCTCCCACGTGTGGCGCGCTATGGCCTTGGCGGTGGGGAAGCGGTAAGGAGGAAGCTCCATGACGAAGGGAGTGTCGTCATCGCGCATGATGAAGCGGCTGAAGACGCGGCTGAGGAGCACGGCCGTCATGATGCCGACGACATATATGGAGACGATGACCGGGGCCTGCCAACGCGTGGCGAAGAAGGTGCCGACAATCATAATGTAAATTGGCAGGCGCGCCGAGCAGCTCATGAAGGGCAGCACAAGCATGGTGACGAGTCGGCTTCGGCGGCTCTCGATGGTCCTCGTGGCCATGACGGCCGGCACGTTGCACCCGAAACCCATGATAAGCGGTATGAACGACTTGCCGTGCAGCCCCATCTTATGCATAAGCTTGTCCATTATGAACGCGGCGCGCGCCATATAGCCGGAATCCTCCATAAGCGATATGAAGAAATAGAGGATAAGAATTTGAGGCAGGAAGACGATGACGGACCCCACGCCAGCGAGGGCGCCATCAATGATCATGTCGCGGACGGGCCCGCCAGGCAAGAGCCCGCCGAGCCACACGCCCAGGCTCTCCACGCCCGCCTCAATCCAATCCATTGGATACTGGCCGAGAGTGAACGTCACCTCGAACATGAGGAAGAGCAGCAGGAAGAAGAAAGGAAAGCCCCAGACGTGGTGTGTCACAATGGCGTCTATGACGTGTGTCATCTTGTACGCCCCGAGCTTCTCGCCCATCCTGTAACCCGCCTCGGCGAGCGCACCGCGGACGAAGCCATATTTGGCATCCATGATGGCGGTCTCGCTGTCGGTTTGCAGATCGGCCATGACCTGCTTCTCGGCCTTGTCACGCGCATCGATTATCTGGCCGCTGTTTGGCATGTCGGCCACCACGCGCTCGACGTCCTTGTCGTTCTCGAGCAGCTTGATGGCCAGGTAGCGCGTGGAGTACCTGGTGCGCAGCTTGTCGTCGGCCTTCAGCGTGGCTTGCACCGCGCTAATGGCCGCCTCGACATATTGCCCATGGTTTACGTGGATGTGGCGGGCCACATTGTTGCGCGGGTGGATTCCCGTGGCGAAGTCCTCATCGTGATCGCCGACCTCGCTTTGGTCGGACAGGCTGTCGTGCCACTTACGGATGTCCTCAGCGACCTCGGGATTGATGTTGCCGTGCTCATCGATAAAGTCGAGCCCCTCGTACATGTTGATGATGACGTGGAAGAGCGTCTTCACCCCCTCGCCCGTCTTGAACACCGTGGGAATCATAGGCACGCCGAGCAGCTGCGCGAGCTTCTCCCTGTCGAGCTGATCGCCCCGGCTCTCGAGCTCGTCATACATGTTGAGAGCGCATACGACACGGAGGTTCATGTCGATGAGTTGAGTGGTGAGATAGAGGTTGCGCTCTATGTTGCTGGCATCAATCACGTTCAATATGATGTCGGGCATCTTTTCCACAATCTGCTTGCGGACGTACATCTCCTCGGGGCTGTAGGCGGTGAGGGAGTATGTGCCGGGAAGGTCGACGAGATTGAACTCATAGCCCTCGAAAGACGCGTGGCCCTCCTTAGCGTCGACCGTGACGCCGGAATAATTGCCAACTCGCTCGTGCGCGCCCGACGCGAAATTGAAGAGGGACGTCTTGCCACAGTTTGGGTTGCCGACAAGAGCCACGTTGATGGTTCGCCTCTTGCGCATCGCGGCCTTACGCAGGTCGGCGTCGTCAAGAATCAATCCGCAGTCGTCCTGCGAAGAGACAATCGGCCGCTGCTCGATGGCGACATCGGATTCCGCCGCGGCCTGCGCCTCGGCAGGTGTCATGACCTCTATCATGTCGGCCTCGTCGCGACGGAGCGAGATCTCATAGCCCATGAGCCTGTATTTGACGGGGTCGCGCAGTGGCGCGGAGAGAAGCACCTCGACAAGGTTTCCGCGGATGAAGCCCATCTCGACAATTCTCTTTCGGAAACCTCCATGGCCCATGACCTTAACAATGACGGCCTTATCGCCCGTCTTCAGCTCAGAAAGTCTCATAAACCTCTGTTATGGCAGCCGTCGCGACGCATGTGTTTTGCGACCGCAAGGACAGCGTTATGTATTGTAACGAACTAAACTACAATGGCAAAATAAAGCAATGCGACCAGCAACAAGGTTGCAAACGCCACTTTATTTTAATTCATTACAAAATTACGCAAAGTGCGGCGATAAAAGGGTGAAATAAGACTAAATGGGGAGTGCGGCCGCTTAGAATTTACGCAAAGAGGATGAGCCGTCAGCGTGTCGGACTACGTAGACACCCTTGGGCAGGCGGGCAGAGCTTTCCGCACCACTATAGACGACACGGCCGGAATGGTCGTAGACGGTGACTTCGCCACGCCATGCCTCGGGCTCGCTAATTGATGCCTCAGGGCCCACAGCGGTCGCCTCGTAGGAATATTCGGAGAACTTGGTATAGCCGACCCTGTTGAGCCCGCCAACAGTCCTTATGTCCGACTCGACAAGTACGCCATCGAGAAAGGCGTCCCACCTGAGCTTGCGGCCACTCTCATCCTCGGCTGGGAGAGGGGTCTCGGGATACC
>CAKVCS010000059.1 GCA_934725785.1 uncultured Bacteroidales bacterium
CTGCTTCAGTTGCGAGTGGCGCGCGAAGCCGCTGAATATTGGTATCGTGAGTGTAAGGTTGCCTACGTGGTCGAAGTTCATGAAGCCGCCCTTGAGGGCGTTGGAGTACTGGTAGCTGGCCGTCAGGGTGGGGATGTAGGCGAACTTGCGCAGCTTCACCGTCTGCTCGGTCACCTCGCGGTTTATCAAGAGCTGCTGGTAGCTGACGTTCTGGCTTATGTCCATGCTCGCCGAGTCTATCTGCTCGCTTGTGCTGCTCAGGAACTGGTCGAGGCTCTGCGCCGCGGTTATTTTCGTGCTTATGTCTATGCCCATCTGCAGCACGAGCAGTCGCTTGGTGCTCTCGAGGCTGCGCTGCAGCGAGAGAAGGGAGTTCTTGAGCGTGGACAGGTTGATGTTTATCTGGTCCACGTCGGTTTTCTCCACTGTGCCGGCCTCGTAACACATCTGCGTGTGGTGGGCGATGTCCTCCATGTCCGCGAGGTTGGCTTTCACTATCTCCATGTTGCGGTCATACACCAGCACGGCGTAATATGTGTCCGCCACGTTGGCCTTCACGTCCTGCTCCGTCGCTCTCACGGTCTGCTCCGTAAGCCTCTGGGCGATCTTTGCCACTTTGACCGACGCTATCTGCTGCATTGAGAATGTCCACGTGGCTGTGGCGGCCAGAGTCAGCGAGTTGTCCATTTTTATCGACATGCCGCCGAAGTCCATCTCTTTGCCGAAGTATGTGGTCCCGGTCAGGCTCGCGTTCACCTGCGGCAGCCCCTGCGAGCGCGCCTCGCGCACTTTCTGGTAATAGGTCTCGCGGTCCAGTGAGCTGCTCTGCAATTGTTTGTTGTATTGCAACGCTTTGTCAATGGCCGTCTGGAGGTCTACGCTCATCACCGTCCCCCCACTCTCGCCTGCCTGCTCATGGAGCGCCTTTTGCGGGGCTTCTCCTTGTGCCAGTCCCGTCACGCTCACGGCTATGGCGGCGGCAAATGTGGCAATTCTGCTTCTCATTTGTTATTGTTTGTCCTATCTTATGTTTCTTCTTTGCGAGCTTAGCGTTTCTTGCTCATCTCGAGCCTTTTTGAGGTCTGGTCCATCAGGGCGATGCCCTTCTCCGTCGCCATCCCCCTCAGGAATATGGTGGTCAGCTGCTTCAGCATCCACTCCTTGTCCCATTTGCTGGCCTCCGCTTCTTGGCTTATGGGTTTCGGCCCGTTGCCGTATAGCATCACGAACGTCGTGAACTCCGCGTCTATGTCCTGGCGCAGCAGGCCGTCTGATTTGCCTTTCTCCACCAGCCGCTCTATCCTCTTTCTGAACTTGCCCATGCTGCTGTCCATCTCGGCCTTCGCGCCCGCATAGTTCATATTGTTCAGGTCTTCGAAAAACTGCGGGGCTATGTTTTGCGTGAAGTCTATAGCCTCATGCACGCATCTCAGTATCAGCTCTATGAAAGAGTCCGTTGTGTCTATCAGAGCCGACATCTTTTGGCTGCGATCCTCTATTATGTCGCTTATGCAACCCATTAGCAGCGCGTCTTTGCTGCCAAAGTGTTCATAGAGCGTGCGCTTCGAGATGCCTACGGCCTTTGCCACGTCGTCCATCGACACGGCTTTTATCCCGTGCGAGAAGAACATGCCAATCGATGCGTTCAGTATTTTCTTTTCCAGTTCCATTTACGGTGTTGAGGCGTGGAATTTTATGACGTGCTAAAGTAAGAGGAAAACCCGAAAACGCAAAACCGTTTCTCGGTTTTTAGTTTTATTAATATTATGACTCCCCCTGTTTCGTTCTTGTAAATTTTGCAAGTCATTGTCTCTTTGCGCGGTGGTGTCTTCTGTGTCGAGGCTTTCAGTCGCTTTTTTTGTGCAATAATGGTTAACTTTGGCCCGATGAAAGCGATTGTGTTCTTTGCGGCCGCTCTGAGCCACGTGAGAGGTGCCTCCTTCGCCCAGCAGTCAAGCGACTCCATCCGCGTCTCGGCCGATGCCTGGGCGTCGGTGTCTACGAATGCCGACCTCCGTCCGCTTCTCAGCTACAGCAATGAGTGGGGGCGCTTTGCGCAATATGACCAGGCGGAGATCGCTGCGGGCGTCAAGGTAGCCTATTCGCACGTGTTCTGCAATCCACGCCTGGCGTTGAGGGCGGGTGTTGCCGGGCAGCTGTCGTCCGACAGCCGGCGCACCATGCTTGGCGAGCTATACGCCGACTTTGACCTCTGGATGTTTGGCGTCAAGATGGGCATGGAGAACTTCACCCCTGTCGAGACCAATACGCCCACTTCGGTCGGCTCATACATCATGAGCAACAACGCCCGGCCAGTACCCCGCGCATGGGTCGGCATCTTTGACTACTGGTCTCTCCCGCTCGACCGCCTCCCCGTCCCCTTTGCCCATTGGCTCAAGGATTTGGCTCAGATCAGGGGTGGCGTCTCCTTCGGCTGGATGGATGACGAGGGCGAGGCCGCCTACACTGACGATGTCCTCCTCCACGAGAAGTTCGCCTACGCGCGCCTCGGCCTCCTGCCCGTCAAGCCTTACATCGGCCTGTGCCACAGCGTCGTGATGGGCGGCACTCTCTCCGACGGCACAAAAGTGCCCGTCGACTTCTGGAACTCTTTCTTCGGCCGGCATGGAGACCCCGCAGTCTTCGGGGAGAAGTTCCGTGGCGAGACGACCAATGCCGCCGGCGGCCACCAGGGAATGTGGGATCTCGGTCTCGACCTCGTGCTGCCCGGCGGCGTCAAGGGAAAGGTGTATCATCAGACAAATTTTGCTGATAGCAAGAATAAAGGTTTCCGCCCTAACCCCAAGAAAGATTTCGCATTAGGGGTGCTGATGGATGTACCCTTTGGGTCCTTTGTCAAGAACATCTCTTTAGAGATTGCCAAGACCGCATGGCAGGGAGGGGAGGGGTTACCAGACCCTTGCGTACCGACACAGAGTGGTGCGTATGTGCTTTATTGGCCTGGCGACATCAACGAAGCCAACTTTGAGAGAATCAAGAATGATGTCCTCCTTGCAGATGACATTCGCCAATGGCAAGAGAGGACTGGGCAAACGCTTACATTTCTCAACTATATGCTTTTTTTCTCTGACATGTATAATGGGGGAAATGAGTTCGGTGGTAGGTCTAAATACTTGACTAATTGGGCAGTGGAGCAGGGATGGACTCGTGGAGGGCTTTCTATGGGCAACCCCTTGTTCCATGCGGCGGAGACTGTCCGAAGATACGCGCCAGCGGGTTCTATGAAGCTTGGCAACGTCTTTCCAAACCTCAGGGTTCGCGCATTCAACGTGGGCTTGGCAGGAGACGTGGCAAATGGGCGAGTAGCATATGTGTTCCGTGCGACCTTTTCTCGAAATTACGGGAACTATTGCGAAAAGTATAAAGGAAACTCTGAAACCAGTTGGGAATTGTGGAGCGGTTATTTCTTTGACTCGCCGAAAAACGAGGCATATTTTAAACTCAATTTGCGGACAGCGTTGCCGCACGGAGTTAACCTGCACACCAATCTGTCTTATGACTTCGGGCAGTTATATCATTGTTTCGCCGTGAGATGTGGTGTCAGATATAATGTCGGTTTCTGCAAAAAGCGCGGAAGTTAAGATTCCTATATTTTGCATATTGTCGTAAACAAGGTGCGGAGTTTCAAACGGCAGGCGATAGGTGTTCGTCCTTGGATTCAACCACATCTATTGGGTTACGGCAGAAATGGTGCGTGCGGAACTATGGCTTCTGATTGATATATTTGTTTTGGCAGTTAAATTTTGCGCAGCATCGGATGTAGGCAGAGCCATGGAAGCCGGCTTATTAGCTTAATAGCTTGACTATAGTGGTATGGCCACGAGTATCGAATGTTAGTTATATTGTTTAGCTGCTTTGCGAGCTTTTCGCGTCTTCTTTTGTCCGAGACGTGCTTTATCTTGCGCCTTAGTATGCCTACTTTGATCACGAATCCGTGTGAGAACATCGAGGGGGAGAATATCCTCCTGCGTATCATGGCTTCAAATATTCTAATGTCCTCTTCTGCGTTCCCGTCATTATCAGATGACGCAGAAGCTGAGTGCTTTCTGAAGTTATTCAGCCGTTGTTTTATGACTGCGCACTTCCCGAGCATTGCCAAATCAATCCAGAACAGCCAGTCGCCGCATGCGCGGAAACTGCACGCCTCCTTGATTGTGGTTTCATAGTCTCCCCTTCTGAATACTACGCCCGACGCATTGTATATAGCATTATGGTAGCGAAGTATGCGGTTAATGAACAGTTCGCCGTCTAATATCGCAACATCACGTGTCTCTCGAGACCATAAATCCCAATTTCTGTTAAGATTATTACCCTTCGAGTCGACGATATTCGCCCCTGTCTGACACAAGATGATGTCGGGATTCCCGTCGAGAACTTCAACGCATTTCTGCAGAAACGAGGGCTCAGCCCAATCATCAGCCTCAGCTATCCATATCAAGTCACCGCTCGCCAGAGATAAGCCTCGACTCCACTGGCGGAATACGCT
The DNA here is from genome assembly GCA_934725785.1 of uncultured Bacteroidales bacterium. Taxonomy (GTDB): domain Bacteria; phylum Bacteroidota; class Bacteroidia; order Bacteroidales; family Marinilabiliaceae; genus W3P20-009. The sequence goes on from CAKVCS010000059.1 coordinate 4,508, forward strand.
ACCGCTGTTCTCCTCGTTGATAATTAGGGAGGAGATATGAGGCTTGCCTGAGTATGATTGCAGTACATCTGCGCTTCCGTCAGAGCTGGCGTCGTCAAGCAGAATTAGTTCAAAGTCCTGATAAATCTGAGCCAAAATGGAGTCTATTCGCTGACGCAGGTATGGTTCGTAGTTGTAATTTGGCACAATTACAGATACGTGAGGGTGCGATGGTTGTACGTCTTGTGGCATGAGAGAAGTATGTGCGTGCATTGAGGATATCTTTACGAAAATAGTTAGTGTGTCTTTAAATGCGAGTCGCTATACTAAATTTACATACTTTTTCTACCTTTGTCGCCTGCGCCGCTCCTGATTCTTCCATCTTGATAAGAATAAGCGCCTCGGTTCGGTTATTTGTTTTGCGTTTTCTCTATCCCGCAGTCACACCACGAAGATTGCAGACGCGTCACTTCGTTAATGGAATCGATATGAGTACCCTCGTCGGAGCGGGGTCTCTCTTTGTGATATATGTGGTATACGACACCTGCAAACTTGAGGAACTTCTTCTGCACTCCAGCGAAGTGTAGCCTCCACGCCAGCTCGCCGTCCTCATGCCCCCACCCGGTCAGAGACTCGTCATACCCGTTCACTCTTATCAAATCGCTCTTCCAAAATGCCATATTGCACCCGCGAAGGTGGTCAATTTTCTTGCCATATCTGCGCTCCATGTATAGGCTGAGAGGCCTTATTCTGATGGTGTTGAGAAAGTCAGGGTTCGACGGCCACACGCGAATTGTGGGCAGCCCTTTCCGGAATGCGTCCTTTAGTAGTGGGCGGCTTTGCTCCTCAGACAGGTGAACCCGGCTGCCACAGACAAAGCACCCGCACTCGGCTGCCCGTAAATGGTCTTCCACAAAGTGCCGGCTCAGTATGCAGTCGCCGTCGGTCTGGATCAGGTAATCTGCGTCGGCCGAGATGATGGCCTTGTTGCGGATTTCGCTGAGGCGGAATCCCCTGTCCTCGTGCCATACGTGCTTAATGGGTATCCCGGTCTCCAGTTTTAGCTGCTCGACGGCGCGCCGCGTCGGCTCTCTTGAGCCGTCATCTGCTATGATTATCTCGTCTGGCAACCTTGTTTGGCGAAACAAGCTCTTGATGCACAGTGCCAAAGCCTCAGGCCAATTGTAGGTTGTTACTATAACTCCTATGCGTATGCCCTTATTCTCCATTTTTATCCTATTAATGTATGGTGCGCACCTGGCCTCATCCACACTTTAATCAGTCGATTCTCAAATGTACAAAAAGCGTGTGTAAGAATGCGCCCGTGTGGGCATAATCACGTAACTTCGTACGTAAAAATTATGCGTCATGCCTATTTCGGTTGTTATAAACACGTATAATGCGGAGCGTTGGCTGCGCGAGGTCCTTGAGTCGGTCAAGATGTTCGACGAGGTGGTCGTATGCGATATGGAAAGTACCGACTCCACATTGTCAATAGCCGAGGAGTTCGGGTGTAAAATAGTGAAGTTTCCCAAAAACGGGATTTCGATATGCGAGCCCGCTCGAAACACTGCCATTCAGGCTGCACAGAACGAATGGGTGCTTGTCGTTGACGCCGACGAGGTCGTGACTCCGCAGCTTCGCGAATATCTCTATGCTCGCATCTCAGAGCCAGGATGTCCCGATGGGCTGTATGTGGCGCGCAAAAACCATATGTTGGGGATATTTGTCAAGTCGTCCTACCCCGACTACCAGCTCAGGTTCTTCCGTAAGAGCATCACGTTTTGGCCTCCGCTTATTCATTCCGTTCCACAGGTTAATGGCGTCGTCGGGCACATCCCAAAAGATAACATGGATATGGCTCTTATCCATCTGGCCGGGAATGCTTCGTCTATTTACGCCAAGATGAACCAGTATACGGACAATGAGGTGTCAAGGCGTGGCGGTAAGAATGTCACGGTGGCAAACCTCTTCTTCGAGCCTTTCTTCCGCTTCTTCAAGTACTATATACTTAAAGGAGGTGTCTTTGCCGGCCGTTGGGGCTTCATCCAGTCTTGCAACAATGCCATCTACAAGTATATGACCCTTGTCA
>CAKVCS010000060.1 GCA_934725785.1 uncultured Bacteroidales bacterium
GGGCTTATCTCGCCGAGGCCTTTGAAACGCGTTATCTCGCGCGAGGAGCCGAGCTTGGCGGCTGCCTTGTCTCGCTCCTCCTCGCTGTAGCAGTAGAGCGTCTGCTTCTTGTTCCTGACACGGAAGAGGGGGGTCTGGAGCACGTACAGATGTCCGTTCTTGATGACCTCGGGGAAGTACTGCAGGAAGAACGTTATCATGAGCAGTCGGATGTGCATGCCGTCGACATCGGCATCGGTCGCTATGATAATCTTGTTGTAGCGGAGCCCGTCGATGCCGTCCTCAATGTTGAGCGCGCTTTGCAGCAGGAAGAACTCCTCGTTCTTATAGATGGTGTCGCGCCTGAGTCCGAAAGTGTTGAGCGGCTTGCCCCGGAGGCTGAAGACGGCCTGCGTCTTGGCGTCGCGCGTTGTCGTGAGCGAGCCGGAGGCGGAGTCGCCCTCGGTGATGAAAATGGAACTCTCCTCGCGCCGATCGTTGTTGGCGTCGGTGAGGTGTATGGTGCAGTCTCTGAGCTTCCTGTTGTGGAGGTTGGCCTTCTTGGCCTTCTCGCGTGCCTCTTTCTGGATTCCGCTAATGGCCTTGCGCTCCTTCTCGCTGTCGACAATCTTCTTGTTGATTATCTCGGCCGTGTCGAGGTTTCGCCTCAAGTAGTTGTCGAGATGCTCCGAGAGGAAGTCGCCCACATATGAGCGGATTGAGACGCCGTCCTTGGGACTCATGTCCTTGCTGCCGAGCTTGGTCTTCGTCTGGCTCTCGAATACGGGCTCCTGCACGCGTATGGCCACGACTGCGGTGAGCCCGGAGCGGATGTCGCCCGTCTCGTAGTTCTTCCCGTAGTAGTCCCTCAGGGTCTTGACGACGGCCTCCTTGAAGGCGTTGAGGTGCGTGCCGCCCTGGGTGGTGTGCTGGCCGTTGACGAAGCTGTAGTACTCCTCGCCATAGTGGTCGCAGTGCGTCATGGCGATCTCGAGATCCTTGGTCTCGAGGTGTATTATGGGGTAGAGGCTCTCCTCCGTCATATTGTCCATAAGGAGGTCGACTACTCCGTTCTCGCTCTTGAACTTCTCACCGTTGAACGAGAGGGTCAGCCCCTTGTTGAGGTAGGAGTAGTTCTTGAGCATCTGCACGATGAACTCGTCGCGGAAAGCGTAGTTCTCGAATATCTCGACGTCGGGCGTGAACTCGACGAGCGTCCCGTTCTTCTCGTCCGTCGGCTCTATATCGTGCTCCTTGACGACGAGGCCTTTTGAGAACTCGACCCTCTTCATCTGCCCGTCCCGGACGGCCGTGACCACGAAGGTGGTGGAGAGCGCATTGACGGCCTTTATGCCCACGCCGTTGAGGCCTATTGACTTTTGGAAGGCGGCGCTGTCGTACTTTCCGCCCGTGTTCATTTTAGAGGCCACGTCGACCACCTTGTTGAGGGGGATGCCTCGGCCGAAATCCCTGACGGAGACCTGCCCCTGGGGTGTGACGGAGACGTCAATCCTCTTGCCGAAGCCCATCATGAACTCGTCAATGGAGTTGTCGATGACCTCCTTAATAAGGACGTAGATGCCGTCGTCGGCATAGGTACCGTCACCAAGCTTGCCAATGTACATGCCCGGGCGGCGGCGTATGTGCTCGTGCCACTCAAGTGTTTTGATGGCGTCGTCGCCGTAGTCGGCGGCTTGCTTATGCAGTTCCTCTTCCTCGTTCATCAGATTGACTTTAGTGCGTTAAGGTGCTTAGGTTCAGCCTGTTCGCTGAAATTTGCGAAACTCGGCCTCTCTCGGCGTGCAGAACGCCCTCCCATGCGGAAAGCTGAGGGCATCTGCACAAAGGTAGCTATTTTTTGAAGTCGAAAAAAACGCCCCGCTACCACGAGGCGCGGGGCTTGTACGAACATAAGCTTGTGCTAAGGCCTTCCTATCTCTCGAATTTTGAGGCTATTAGCTCTGCTATGGTTTTAAACTCGGCCTCGGTGAGTTTTACCCGCTCGTTCTTGAAATTGAGCGTCGCCTCGCTGTCCATTGGCACGAGGTGAATGTGCGCGTGAGGCACGTCGAACCCGAGGACCGCCACGCCCACCCTTTTGCATCCGAGGGCTGCCTTCTGCGCCTTTGCCACTCTTTGGGCGAAGAGGGAGAGGCTCGACATCCTCTCGGGCGAGAGGTCAAAGAAGTAATCCGTCTCGACTTTTGGCACGCAGAGCGTGTGTCCCTTGGCGAGCGGGTTGATGTCGAGGAACGCGTAGTTGTCATCGTCCTCGGCCACCTTGTAAGAGGGGATCTCCCCGCTTATTATCTTTGAGAATATTGTTGACATTGTTTCAAGAGTTTTTGGGTTGCCTGCGTCTACGCCCTACTCTATCGAGAGCGCGATATCGAGCACCTTGAACGACATGAGCCCTGCGGGGACCTTTATTTCGGCCGTCTCCCCCACCTTCTTGCCGATAAGGCCTTTGGCTATGGGCGTCGTGAGCGAAATCTTGCCGGCCTTTAGGTCGGAGCCTTCGGTCTCGGGGACGATGGTGTAGGTCATCTTGGCCTTGGTCTTGACATTCTCGATGGTGACGCGGCTGAGGAGCTGGACAGAAGACTTGTCGAGCTTACTGGTGTCTATGATGCGGCTGTTGGCGATGATGCCTTTCAGCTTGGCGATTTTAGTCTCAAGATGAGCTTGCGCCTCTTTTGCGGCGTCGTACTCAGCGTTCTCGGAGAGGTCGCCCTTGTCACGCGCCTCTGAAATGGCAGCTATGACCTTCGGGCGCTCGACGCTTTCGAGTTCGGCCAGCTCGTCCTTAATCTTTTTCAGGCCGGCCTCGGTTACATAGTTGACAGATGACATAGTTGTGTCCTCCTTTTCTTTTAACATATAAAAGAAGAGAATCCTGAAAATAGAATCTCAGGATCCTCATTCCGTTATATGGTTATTTAACTGTTTTGCTTTTATTTAGCCCCGTCACTTACGCTTACGTGCATATTTGGCGAGAGCCTTGCGTGGTGTGTTGTTTGACCGCACAAAAGTAAGACATTATTTTTTCCTAAACAACTTTTTTGATTCATACGGCTTTTTTGCGTCCGTCAGAACTGCGGGCGCTTGAAGACCGCGTCGAGAATGACGGCCCTGCGCGCGTCTTCGGGAGTAAGCCGTCCCTCAAGGGGGCCTACGGCGTCAGTGCGGACGCTGTCGGATGTTGAGCGCCCGCCCTCCTCGAACTGTCCTGGGAAGGCGGAAGCCTGTCCGCGTTGGGCGCAAGCCTCGTTCATCCGCTGCTCCAGGCACGCCTTGGCCGCAGCAGCCTCGGCTCGCGCGTGCTCCTCACGCTCTCGCCTGGCCCTGTCCTCCTCCTCTTGCCGACGTCGGGCCTCTTCTTGCTGGGCAATCATCTCGTCGCGTTCGCGCCTCATGCGTTCCATCACGTCATGGAGGTCCTCTTTGCCTGCTTCGTCCGCGACCACGCTCCGCCGCTCGGCGTCATCATGCTCTTCCTCAGCCTCATGCTCGTCGGGGTCCTCCGCCTTTTGGCTCGCACGCCTCCTTGCCGCCTCTTCCGCCGCTTTCTGCTTGGCCTTGCGGGTCTCGGAGTAGATAGATATGGCTATGAATATGAGGAAGATTATAAACTTTTCCATACGCTCTGCTGGTTCTTGTGGGTGCGAGAGGCGGACTTTGCCACCTCGGCGCCGTAAAGGTAATCATTTTTCCTCCACGATTCAGAACCGCCGCACCGCGACTTTGATCGCAGTGCGGCGGACCCTTAGGTGCTCAAGCGTCGAGCTTGCGCCACTGTTATTTTTTGCTCTTGGCTATGTTCTCTACGAACTCGTCGAAGAACTTCTCCGTGTCAGTAGGCCCAGAGCTTGCCTCGGGGTGGAACTGAGTGGAGAAGATGGGGAGCGTCTTGTGGCGTATGCCCTCGTTGGTGCCATCGTTGATGTTGACGAAAGAGGGTTCCCAATCGGGGCCGAGCGTAGCAGTGTCGATAGCGAAGCCGTGATTCTGGCTTGTTATGTAGCACTGGTTCGTGCCGCAGCGGATGACGGGATGGTTGTGCGCACGGTGGCCGTAGGGCAGCTTGTAGGTCTTGCATCCGGCAGCTATTCCGAGCAGCTGGTTGCCGAGGCATATTCCGAAAATAGGCTTGCCTTTCTCAATGGCCTTCTTGATGTTCTTGACCGTGGCCTGACACTGCTGAGGGTCCCCAGGGCCGTTGGAGAGCATGAGCCCGTCGTAGTCAATCTGGGTGAAGTCGTAATCCCACGGCACGCGCACGACAGTCACGTCCCTCTTGAGCAGGCAACGAATGATGTTATACTTGGCGCCAGTGTCGACCATGACAACCTTGTACTTGCCGTTGCCATAGGTGGTGACCTCCTTGGGCGACACACGTGCCACGAGGTTCTCCTTGTTAGGGTCGACAAAGTCGACAGGCTCGTCGACGAACTCGAGCTTGCCGAGCATAGCGCCCTTCTCGCGTATCTTCTGAGTCAGCGCGCGGGTGTCGACGCCCTCTATGGCCGGCACGTCCTGCTCCTTGAGCCATTGGGCGAGGCTCTTCTGGGCATTCCAATGGCTGTACTCGTGAGAATAGTCGGAGACGACCACTCCGGCGACGTGAATTTTATCCGACTCGAAGAACTTTGGCAGCCCCGTGGCTGGATCCACATCATCATGTGGCACTCCGTAATTGCCTATGAGCGGATAGGTGAAGACCAGGATCTGGCCAGCGTAAGACGGGTCGGTGAGGCTCTCCGGATAGCCGGACATGGCTGTGTTGAAAACCACCTCGCCAGCACGCGAATGGTCACCGCCGAAAGAGACACCCTCAAATGCTGTGCCGTCTTCAAGCACCAGCCTTAACTTCTTCTTTGAGTCGGACATCTTTATCTGTTTGACGTTTTTAGATTTGCGGCGCGGGGAGTCACGGTCTTGGGGAGTATACCCTACGCCGCCCGCAAAATTACAAAAAAGTACTTATTATGGGGCGGCGGCCGAAAAATTCACCCGAAAAAGAGATAAGCGAAGGCTATGGCGGCCAAGACGCCTGCCACATCGGCGATGAGGCCGCACGCCACGGCGTGGCGAGTGTCCTTTATTCCGACAGAGCCGAAGTAGACGGCAAGGATGAAGAAAGTGGTGTCGGCCGCCCCTTGGAACATGCATGACAGACGGCCTGCGAAAGAGTCCGGCCCGCACGTCTGCATGCACTCAATCATAAACCCCCTGGCCCCGCTGCCGCTCAGCGGCTTCATAAAGGCCGTAGGCAGCGCGTCGACGAAGCGGCCGTCCGCCCCACAGAGGGCGGTGAGAGACCGCACCCCGTCCAGCAAGAAGTCGAGGGCGCCCGAGGCGCGGAACATGCCCACGGCCACGAGCATTGCCACAAGGAAAGGTATGATGCCGACGGCGGTCCGGAACCCGTCTTTCGCCCCTTCAATGAACGCTTCGTAGACATTGACCCGCCGCCAGAGCGCCAAGGCGACGAAACAACAGATTACGAGCAGCAGGATGACCGAAGAGGCGGCCACAGACACGGCCTGAACCGTCTCGCGGCCGGCCCCACGGAGGGTGAGTACGAGTGCGCCGAGGAGGACGGCCAGCCCGCCAAGATAGCCGAGGACCACACGATTGAGAAGATTTATCTTCTGGAACGCCGCCACCGCCACGAGGCCGGCAAGAGTGGAGACGAAAGTGGAGAGCAACAGGGGGATGAACACGTCGGCCGGATTGGCAGCCCCGCACTGCTGCCTGTAAGCCATGATGGAGACGGGAATCAACGTAAGGCCGCTCGTGTTCAAGACGAGGAACATTATTTGCGCGTCGGAGGCACTCTCCTTGCTCTCGTTGAGAGACTGCAGCTCGGCCATAGCCTTGAGTCCCATTGGCGTCGCGGCATTATCCAGTCCAAGCATGTTGGCGGCTATATTCATTGTCATCGCGCCGTGGGCCGGGTGACCCTTTGGCACGCCTGGGAAAAGGCGGGAGAAGAGGGGGCTTATGGCCCTGCTCAGGCCGCCCACCGCGCCCCCGGCCTCGCCAACCCTCATGAGGCCGAGCCAAAGGGTGAGCACACCGGTAAGGTAGAGTGAAATCTCGAAACCGGACTTGGCGGACGAGAACGTCGAATCGACAACGGCTGAGAGCGCCGAGGCGTCGCCCGTGAAGACGAAGCGCGCAATGGCCACGGCCGAGGCTGCAATGATAAAAAAGACCCAGATGTAGTTGAGAGCCATTAGCTTGGGTTCTATGAAGAGCTTACTTGCCGAGCTTTCGGCACGAGGGCAAAGTTACGCAATGGGAGCCGAGCGCACAAGACAAAAGGCCCGCGGGCGCCGACAGCGCCCGCGGGCCATGAGTATCGATACGTGGGCCTTGCCTGCTTACTTGGCGAGGCGGGCCTTGATAGCCTTGGTGGCCTCCTCGTAGCCCGGCTTCTCGAGCAGCGCGAACATATTCTTCTTGTAGGCCTCGACCCCCGGCTGGTTGAACGGGTTGACGCCGAGGACGTAGCCAGAAATGCCGCAAGCCTTCTCGAAGAAGTAAATGAGC
>CAKVCS010000061.1 GCA_934725785.1 uncultured Bacteroidales bacterium
CCGAGGATATGAGCACCTCTATGATGCGGTTGGTCTTCTCCTCCATGACGCCCTGCATGACCATAGAGCCCGTGGTGAGGACGAACATGTATATGAGCATGGCGGATATGATGGATACCACTATGCCTATCTCGGCGAAGCTCTCGCTCTCCGACCCGTCCTCCGAGAGGTTGATGGTCGTGACCCGCGCCTTGGCGTCGTTGACGCTGGCGAAGAGTGAGTCGAGAGCCGGGGTGTGGCCCGCGAAAGACGCCATCATCTCCTGCTTGAGCGCCGCCTTGAGGTCGTCCTCGGTATGGTTGACGACCTCGGCGGGCAGGGTGTTCTCGGAGTAGAGGCGGACGCTGTCCCTCTCGCTGGGGCGGCCGTCTATGACCATGTAGGCGTCATAGCCGGAGTCCGCGTATGAGGCTCTGAGCGCGGCCTCGTCGGAGTCGGGCGGCAGCAGCGAGTAGGCCGCCGCCTTGCAGTCCGTGAGGCTCTGGGCGTAGCGCGCCGTGCGGTCTATCACGGCCACGCGGCTCGTGTCGGTAGTGCCTATCATGGCTATCACGGTGGGCAGGGCCATGAGGAGCAGCATGCCGATGGGCATGAGCAGGGACATGACGATGAAGCTGACCTTGCGGACGCGGGTGACATACTCGCGCCTGATGATGAGTGGGAGTTTTGAGTTGGACATCCTTATGCTTGCTTTTCGTTAGCGTCCTCTACTATCTTGATAAAAATCTCGTTCATCGAAGGCAGGACCTCCTCGAAGCTGACGAGCGTCACCAGCCCCAGGAGATGCCGGATGAGGTCGTTGGCCGACATGTCCGCGCATCCGTCGGCGGGCTTGACGAGCGCCCGGCACACGCCGCCGCCCTCGGGCGCCATCTCCGACACCGTCACGCGCGAGTCCGCCGACGTGAGGCGCGAGGCGTCGCCCGTGAAGCGGATGGAGAACACGTTCCTCTTGAACATCTGCTTGACCTCGGCCACCGAGCCCGAGAGGACGGAGCGGCTCTTGTTGATGAGCGTGATGTCGTCGCACACCTCCTCGACCGAGGCCATGTTGTGGGTGGAGAAAATGACCGTCGCGCCGCGGTCGCGCAGGGCGAGGATCTCGCGCTTGAGCAGGTTGGCGTTGACGGGGTCGAAGCCGCTGAAAGGCTCGTCGAAGATGAGGAGGCTCGGCTCGTGGAGCACGGTGACGATGAACTGGACCTTCTGGGCCATGCCCTTCGAGAGCTGCTCCACCTTCTTGTCCCACCAGTCGGCTATGTCGAACTTCTCGAACCACGCCTTGAGGCGCTTCTTGGCCTCATATTCGCTGAGACCCTTGAGCTGCGCCAGGTAGACGGCCTCCTCGCCCACCTTCATCTTCTTGTAGAGGCCGCGCTCCTCGGGCAGGTAGCCAATGCGCTCAATGTCGGCCGGGCTGAGCGGATGGCCGTCGAGCAGCACCTCGCCACTGTCTGGCCTCGTAATCTGGTTTAAAATCCTGATGAATGTGGTCTTGCCCGCCCCGTTGGGGCCAAGCAGACCGTAGACCCGCCCCTGCGGCACCGAGAGGGACAAGCGGTCAAGGGCCCTGTGCCCCGAGTAGTCCTTGACGACCTCGCGGGCTTCAATGAAAGACATCTTGTTCTGTCGTTTTTCTTATTATTGTCACAAAAATATCACTTATTCCGCCAACGCCTCATTTTAATGCGATATTCAGAAAATTCACCAACAATTCAGTTCATATTCAGACCCGTTTCCCAAAAACACCCCTAAACACTTGCCATTTAAACCAAGACGCATATATTTGCGATGTCGAAAAGAAGAAAGACATCACTAACAAGAATACACTAAAAGCAATGACACAGAAGAAACTTCACTTCGAGACCCTCCAGCTCCACGTCGGGCAGGAGAACCCGGACCCGGCCACCGACGCGCGCGCCGTGCCCATCTACCAGACCACGAGCTACGTCTTCCACAACTCTCAGCATGCGGCCGACAGGTTCGGACTCCGCGACCCGGGCAACATATACGGCCGCCTCACCAACTCGACCCAAGGCGTGTTCGAGGACCGCGTGGCGGCCCTCGAGGGCGGAACGGCCGGCCTCGCGGTGGCCTCCGGCGCTGCGGCGGTGACGTACGCGCTTCAAAACGTCCTCGGCGTCGGCGACCACATCGTGGCTGCGGACAACCTGTACGGCGGCTCGTTCAACCTGATAACCCACACCCTCGCCACGCAGGGCATCACGAACACCATTGTCAACGTGAACGACCTGTCCGCCCTCGAGGCGGCCATAAAGCCCAACACAAAAGTCATCTACGCCGAGACGTTCGGCAACCCGAACAGCGACGTCACCGACCTTGACGCGATTGCCGAGGTGGCCCACAAGCACGACATCCTCTTCATTGTCGACAACACGTTCGGCACGCCGTTCCTCATCCGCCCGCTCGAGCACGGGGCCGACATCGTCGTCCACTCCGCCACCAAGTTCATTGGCGGTCACGGCTCGAGCCTCGGCGGCGTCATTGTCGAGGGCGGCAAGTTCGACTTCAAGAAGAACGCCGACAAGTACCCCACCCTCGGCAAGCCCGACCCCTCCTACCATGGGGCCGTCTTCGCCGACGTGGCAGGCCCCGCGGCCTTCGTGACGCGCATCCGCGCCGTGATTCTGCGCGACACCGGGGCCACTATATCGCCTTTCAACGCGTTCATACTGCTCCAAGGCCTCGAGACGCTCTCGCTCCGCGTTGAGCGCCACGTGCAGAACGCCCTCAAGGTGGTGGAGTACCTCTCTAAGAACCCGAAGGTCGCGAAGGTGAACCACCCCTCGCTGCCCAACCACCCGGACCACAAGCTCTACCAGAAGTACTTCCCCAACGGTGGCGGCTCGATATTCACGTTCGAGATAAAAGGCGGCAAGGAGGAGGCGTGGAAGTTCATCGACGCGCTCAAGATCTTCTCGCTCCTCGCCAACGTGGCCGACGTGAAGAGCCTGGTGATCCACCCGTACACCACAACGCACTCGCAGATGACCCCCGAGGAGCTTGAGCAGCAGCACATAACGCCGTCAACCATCCGCCTCTCGATAGGCACGGAGCACATTGACGACATAATAGACGACCTCGACCAGGCGTTCGCGCAGATTTAGCGTCACGGCGTACACCGCACGGCATCGCCCCCTCGGCCACGGCAGCAGCCGCGCGAGGGGGCTTTCCTTATCCCCTGCCGGCGACGGAAGGCCATGGCGCGCCGACAGGGGCGAAAAAAACACTTGCGGGAAATTTTGCCATAAATCCATCCATTTTACTTAACTTCGCCCTAATAGGGTGTGCCTGCGCCCCGCGGTGAGAACGGACGGCGAGACATCGGCAAGGGATGGCCTTACGGCGCGGCCGGCGCCCACCACAGACGAAGAATGAATGGAATACAACACATCGAGGGATAAGCTCATAATGCCCGAATACGGGCGCAACATACAGTCAATGGTCCAGCACGCCCTGACCATAGAGGACAGGGACGAGCGCACCAGGTGCGCAGCCACAATAGCCAAGACCATGCTGACGCTCTTCCCGAAACTGAAGGAGGACGACAACTACAAGCAGAAAGTATGGGACCACATAGCCATGATGTCGGGCTACAAGCTTGACGTGGACTCGCCATACCCCATGCCTCAGCAGCAGGAGGCCGCCGCGCAGTCGGCCGACCACGTGCCATACCCCATGAAAAAGATACGCCTGCGGGCGTACGGCTCCATAGTCCAAGACATGCTCGACGCCGCCGTGCGCGCCGACACGGAGGACGAGAGGCTGCAAATAGCCGCGATGACAGCCATATACATGAAGAGGCTCATCATCCAGAACGGCAAGGAGACCAACGCGGAAGACCGCGTGTGCGCCGACATGAGCGACATGACAGGCGGCGCGCTGCAATATGACTTCGCTGAGATGACGGACTACCTGCCCGAGGCGCAGCCCGAGGCTCAGCAGACGCCACGCAGGCAATGGCAGCAGCGGGGCGGGGCGCGCAACCAGCACATCCACGCCCGCGGAAACGGAGGCCAGCGCGGCGCAAACGGCAAAAAGAACAACAGGAGACGGTGGTAGACAGAGCGAAAGAATGAGCGGAACATTCAGAATAGAGGGCGGGCACCCGCTGAACGGCACCATAACGCCTCAAGGGGCGAAAAACGAGGCGCTGCAGGTGCTTTGCGCCACACTCCTGACCCCCGAGGAGGTGGTCGTGGACAACATCCCCGACATCCTCGACGTCAACAACCTCATAGACCTGCTGGGCTGCATGGGCGTGAAAGTCTGGCGCGAGGGCAGGCACAAATGCCACTTCCAGGCCGAGAGCATCAACCTGGACTACATGCAAACCGACGACTTCAAGCGGCGCGCCTCGTCGCTGCGGGGGTCGATAATGATAATGGGCCCGCTGCTGGCCCGCTTTGGCAAGGCGCACTTCCCCAAGCCCGGCGGAGACAAGATAGGACGCAGGAGGCTGGACACTCACTTCTTCGGCTTCACAAAGCTCGGGGCCAAGTTCGACTATGACAACGGACAGGTCTTCTACTCCGTGACGGCGGACAACCTGAAAGGGGCCTACATCCTGCTCGACGAGGCCTCGGTGACAGGCACGGCCAACACCCTGATGGCCGCCGTGATGGCCAAAGGCGAGACCACGATATATAACGCCGCCTGCGAGCCATACCTTCAGCAGCTCTGCAAGATGCTGGTGAGCATGGGGGCGCGCATCGACGGCATAGGCTCGAACCTGCTGACGATACACGGCGTGGACAGCCTCGGCGGCTGCAGCCACTCCATATGGCCGGACATGATAGAGGTCGGGTCGTTCATTGGAATGGCGGCCATGACGGGCGGCGACGTGACGATAAAGGACGCCGGGGTGAGGCACCTGGGCATCATCCCCATGTCTTTCGAGAGGATGGGGATTCAGCTGGAGATAAACGGCAACGACATCAGGGTGCCGGCGCAAAGGCACTACGCTATAGAGTCTTTCATCGACGGGTCCATAATGACAGTGGCCGACGCCCCGTGGCCGGGACTGACCCCCGACCTGCTGAGCGTGTTCCTTGTCCTCGCGACGCAAGCCAAGGGCAGCGTCCTGATTCACCAGAAGATGTTCGAGAGCCGCCTCTTCTTCGTTGACAAACTAATCGACATGGGGGCGCAAATCATATTGTGCGACCCGCACCGCGCCACCGTCATCGGGCTGAACAACGAGACGCGCCTGCGCGCCACCACGATGACGTCGCCAGACATACGCGCCGGCGTTGCGCTGCTGATAGCCGCCCTGTCGGCCCAAGGCGTGTCAACAATTCACAACATTGAGCAGATAGACAGGGGCTACCAATACATTGACAAGAGGCTCAACGACTTGGGGGCCGTCATAACACGATTATAATCCACCACACACTGGGTCTCCCGATAAAGTGCGCCCTCAGGGCGTCCGCTCTTGCCGCAATAGCCTTAGTGACTGCGACAGTCGCGGCCAGGGCGCAATACGACGCCAAGGCCGACGAGTATTTCATGTCCCACTGCTTCGAGAAGGCCACAGAGCGCTACCTTGAGGTGTTCCACTCGGACAAGGCCAACAAGGCCAACCCCGGACTGCTCAGGCGCATTACGGAATCGGTGCTGCGGTCCGAGATGGTCCGCGACACCGCCCGCTACTTCGCCGACCTCTACCTGGAGTTTGAACCCGACGACGCCGAGGCCTACTTCATGTCGGCCGAGGCCCACTTCCACGCCCACGACTTCGACACGGCACTCGCCAAGCTGGACTCGTTCGCAGTCCGCACCACGACCGAGGAGCAGATTGGGCGCGCCGACGTGCTTAACTCATGGATTCGCAACGCGAAACGATTCATGAGAGACACGCTGCCAAACCCGCTCATAAACCTTGGCGAGCAAATCAACACCAAGAACAACGAGCTCAACCCCTACATAATAAACGACGGGCACACGCTGGTATTCTCGTGCGACGACAAATTCGACCGCGAGGCGGGGCTCAACATCTTCAACATCAAGGCGAGCGACCAGACTGAGCTCTCCTGGTCGCCGGCCAAGAAGGTGTCCGGACAGGTGAACACGCTCTTTGACGAATACCCTTCGGGCGTGACGCCAGACGGCTTCTTCTTCTGCTCGAACAACGACGGCGACTTCACCCTCTACGAGGCCAGCTACACCACCGGCGGCAGAGGCTCGAAAGTCATGAAACTCGGCAAGCCCATAGACCGCAAGGGGTCCGAGGTGGCGGCATGCCTCTCCGAGAGCGGCGACACGCTTTTCTTCTCGGCCACAGACGCTAACGGCAAACTGGACATATACTACTCCATATGCTCATATAACGGAGGATGGATGAAGCC
>CAKVCS010000062.1 GCA_934725785.1 uncultured Bacteroidales bacterium
GGACCACGCCGTTCGCGCCCTGCGCGCCATAGATGGCGGTGGCCGACGCGTCCTTCAGAATCTCCATCGAGACGATGTCCGAAGGGTTGATTGTCGAGAGGGGCGAGATGGTCGACGTTGAGCCGTTGCCGAGGGCGTCGCCAAGGCCGTAGTCCGCGCCCGACGAACCTTGACTCTGCACAATCACGCCGTCAATCACGTAGAGTGGCTCGGCGTTAGCATTGATGGTCGCCTGGCCGCGCACGCGGATTGACGACGACGAGCCTGGCGCGCCCGATGTCGAGACTGAAGTCACGCCGGCCGCGCGGCCCTGGAGGCTCTGGTCCAGGTTGGTGATGACGGAGCCCTTCAAGGCCTCCTCGCCCACCGAGACTGACGAGCCGGACAGGTCGCTCTTTTTCATCGTGCCGTATCCTACGACGACGACGTCGTCAAGCTCCTTGCTGTCGCTCTCCATCTTGGCGTTGATGCTGCTGCGGCCGGCTATGTCGACCGTCTGGCTGGTGAAGCCGATGAACGAGAACTGGAGCTTCTTCGCGTCGCCAACGTTTAGGCTGTACTTGCCGTCGAAGTCCGTCACCGTGCCGTTCGTCGTGCCTGGTACGACGACTGCGACGCCTGGCAAAGGTTGGTTGGTGTCGTCGGTGACGACACCTGTAACCACCTTGCTCTGCGCCAAGGCCGTCACCATCGACAGCACGAGGCACAAGGCAGTGAGAATGATTTTTGCTTTGTTCTTCATAAGACTTTGTTGTACTTGATAATAGAGCAGTCTGTAGTTGCGCGCCCGCTGGCGTCTTACTTTCGTCCACGTCGGGCAGCCCCTACCTTCCGTTTGGTGATATGAGTCTCGGTTCCACGTCCAGCCTCTCGCGATAAGGCGTCACGTGTCACCCCGGTTCTTATCATTAGCAAATTTAAACCATCTTTATGCTTTGCTCTTGTACTATCTTATCTTTGTAATGTAAAAAATACACAATCGACTTTCGCGCAAGTTAACATAGCCCCCCCTGTTCTCGTCTGTGGTGGCGCCGTGTCTGTTCGCTCTGTTCATCGCCTTTGTGCGTGCTGGGCGCGGCGTCGCATGTTTTCGCTGCGTAAACGTTTTATATCGCATTAACACGGCGTGCGCGGTTCTGTGCGATTCTTCTCCCATATTTCTGTGACATCGGTGTCCACGTTCGGTTATAGTTATGTCCACCCGTTCGCTGTGGCTTGTTCGCTTTGATTTTAGTGTTGCGAACCTCTTCTTTTTTATGTTTTTGTGTTTTGCGAGTGTTAAAGTTGCGTCATGTTTGCTCGTTTGAAGTGTTGAAATTTTGCCTTTCGATGGTGTGCTGTTCTCTATGTTTTTTACTCCACGCCCGCCTTGATCAGTGATTACATTCTGAATGCTCTTGCCACAGTTCCTCTTGTTTGCAACTAAAATAGCTCTCGGCGGAGGCGTTTCCTCACCTCTGCCGAGAGCTTGCGTGTCTCCTTGACCGTGTGCCAGTTAAGCCGTCAGGCTTGTTTCACGGCCGATGCGGATCGCCTGAACTCGCTCAGTGTTATTGCCGTTGCGGTCCCGACGTTGAGGGACTCGCTCGTCTTCCGACCTGCGGGAAAGCTCGGGATGAATAGTTTCCGAGTCACAAATCCGCTTAGGCGCGGGTCGATTCCGTGGCCCTCGTTACCCATCAATATTATCCCGCCCGTGGGCAGGCTTTCGCCGTAGATGTTCTTCCCCTCGAGATATGTGCCGAACACTTGGGCCGCCATCTCCCCCTTACCCTTGTTCGCGGTCAGCCATGCCGCCAAGTCCGTGTATGACACTCTCACACGCGCCAATGCCCCCATTGTAGCCTGCACAGCCTTCGGCCCGTAAGCGTCAGCGCACTGAGTGGAGCATACCACGTCCGTCACGCCAAACCAGTCCGCGGTTCTTATTATCGTCCCCAGGTTGCCAGGGTCCTGTATCCCGTCAAGGGCGAGTGTCAGCGTGTTCGCGCTGGTCTCGGGGACTTCGTTCTTCGGCTTTCGGAATATGGCTATGATCTCGCTCCGCGTCTTCAGTTGGGAGACCTCGGCGATCTCTTCGGCCTCGGCCTCTGCGGTCTCTACGTTCGCTACCGCGTGCCCCAGCTCTGCCATCCGTTCCGTTGTCGCGGCTATGTACGTGGCCGTCAACCCTCCACGCAGCAGGTCGCCGACGGTTTTCTTTCCTTCCGCCACAAAGAGCCCCTCTGTGTCGCGCCTCTTTTTCTGTTCCAGCGTTCTTATCAGCCTGCGTTTGTTCTGGCTTATCATTGTCTATTGCTCTTTTTCAGTTGTCTATGCCTCGCTAAGATACGTTGAAATTTCTGTAACTTCGCAAGACAGCCCTTTAATATTGGGAGAGGTGGGGTGGGCTTGCGCGGCCTTTGCTCTTCGCCTCGTTTGGTTTTATTTTCAGTTGCCTTGATGTCCCGCGGCGTTTGGCTTTTTTTGCGGTGTGCTGTGGCGGCGGCCTGCGCCGCGGCTCTCGTCTCTTGTTCCGTCACGCGCCGCGTGCCGGAGGGCGACCTTCTGCTCGATCGGGTCAACGTGTCGGGAGACTTGGGGTCCGTCTCCTCTTCCGAGCTTATGGGCTATGTCCGCCAGCAGCCCAATTCGCGTTTCCTGGGGCTCTGGCGCGTGGGGCTTGGTCTTTACTCTGTAGTCGGCGATTCTGCCAAGACGGGTTTCGGCCGTTGGCTCGAGAGGGTGGGGCAGGCTCCCGTGCTGTGCGACAGTTCGCTCGTCTCGCGCACCGATCAGCAGCTCCGCCTTTTCCTCGTCTCCAAGGGGTATTATGACGCCGCGGTCTCCGACACCATTGCGCGTGTCGGCCACAGGCGGTGCGAGGTTACGTATCGTGTCGCGGCGGGTCTCGTCTGTCGCCTCAATCGGTTGACCTACGAGGTCCCCTCGGGCGAGGTCGGCGACATTGTCCTTTCCGACACTGCCAACACCTTGATAAAGAGTGGCGACCCGTTCGACTCCAATGTGCTCGACCAGGAGCGCGAGCGCATCACGAGGCGTCTGCGCGAGCGCGGTTTTTACTCTTTTGGCAAGGATTACGTCTACTTCCGTGTCGACACCAGGGGCCTCGACCACGCCATGAACTGCACGCTCGTCGTCGCCAATGCCATGGGCGGCGCCGATATGCGCACGCCGGTACCCCACAAGAAGGCGGTAGTCGACAGCTTGTCGTTCATCATCGATGACGGACGTGCGGGCGGCGCACAGCCCGACGATGTCCTTTATGTCGACTCTGCCATCGTTATGCGGTATTCGGGTGCGCGCGCGCCTTTCACCCGCAGTCTCATGTCCAGCTCCAGCTTCGTCTCTCCGGGGGGCTATTTTTGCCAGTCCGACGGTGAGCTTATGCGGAGCCGACTCATGTCTCTCAAGGCTTTTCGCCAGGCTTCTGTCTTCTTTTTCGAGGGAGACTCTCTCTCGCCCGACTCTCTCGTCCGCCTCAAGTGCGTCACGAGGCTCGAGACTGCGCCACGGCAGAGCTTCGGTTGCGATGTCGAGGGCACCAACTCGTCGGGAAACCTCGGGGCGGCCGTCAATGTCCGATACTCCCACGCCAACGTGTTCCGCGGCGCAGAGGCTCTCGCCGTCAAGTGCCGCCTCGCCACTCAGCATCAGAGCGCTGTGGCCGGCAAGGAGGATTTCTATACTGTCGAGACCGGCGTCGAGACCACTCTCACCTTCCCTTTCATGATGGTCCCGAAGGCCTCCCTCCATTTTTATAAGAGGCATAACCCCAAGACTCTTTTCTCCGTCTCGTTCGACTATCAGCGGCGGCCAGAGTTCACACGCAATGTCCTCTCCACTCGTATGACCTACAGCTGGCGAGGCTCCGATTTCGCGTCCCACAGCCTCACGCCCGTCGAGTTCAACGTGGTGAGGATTCCCACCATCGACCCCGCCTTCGCCGACTACATCCGAGGCACATATCTCCAGTACTCTTATACCGACCACTTCATAATGTCGCTCGGCTACCAGTTCACGTTCAATCAGCAGACCGTCATGCGCAATCAGAGCGGAGTCTTCTTCCGCTTTGGGCTCGAGACGGCCGGCAATGTGCTGAACCTCTTCACCAGCCGCCAGACTCCCGAGGAGGATTTCAAGAAGATATGGAACATCCGTTTCGCCCAGTATGTCAAGGCCGATGCCGAGTTCCGCTACCAGTCGGCCGACCTCTGGGGCAACATGTATGTGGCGCGGATTTTTGCCGGCATCGGCGTTCCTTATGGCAACTCCGTCATGCTGCCCTACGAGAAGAGCTTCTTCGCGGGCGGCGCCAATTCCATTCGTGCATGGCCCGTCAGAGGGCTCGGCCCGGGTTCCAAGGCTGCCGATAAGTCGCTGCGATACCATAATCAGACGTCCGACATCCGCCTCGAGGCTAACGCCGAGTACAGGTTCAAGATTATATCTGTGCTCGAGGGGGCCGCCTTCCTCGATGCGGGCAACATTTGGGCTCTCAACCGCAGCTACAATGACCCCGACGCGGTCTTTTCCAAGGCCTTCTATAAGCAGGTGGCTTTGGGCACGGGTCTCGGACTCCGCCTCAATTTCAACTATTTCATTCTCCGTGTCGATGCTGCATACAAGTTGCGCGACCCCTCGGCGGATGGCGATAAGTGGGTGGTGCGCAACAGGTTCGACCCTGGCGAGATATCTTGGAATTTCGCTATTGGCTATCCTTTCTGATTTCGTTTATCGTCTGCCGTCATGTCCACCGCCTCTTCTCTCTCAAGCTCCGCCTGCCCTTTGTGCCGTGGGCTGTTGCGCCACGTCCTGCGGCATCTCCTGGTGTTGTTTTGCCTGTTTGTCTCGTTCGCGGCAGCCGTCTCCGCCCAAAGTTCTTTGCGAGGCGTCGTTGTCGAGGCGGCGGGCAATCCCGTCCCGGGTGCCACCGTCCTCGTTCTCCGGGGTGTGGATGTCGTGCGAGGGGTGCCTTCGGGCGCCGATGGCCGTTTCTTTGTCGACTCCCTTTCCGAGGGGCGCTACTCTCTCCGAGTCTCTTTTGTCGGTTGCAAACCCGCGGAGCGGGAAGTCGAAATCCACACTCCTGGTGTGCGCGATGTCGGCAAGGTGAGTCTCGCCGCCGATGGCCGCGAGCTAAGCGAGGTCACGGTCTTGCATATTGTTGAGCGTCAGGAGCAGAGGGGCGACACCACCGTGTTCAACGCAGCGGCTTTCAAGGTCAACCCCGACGCCTCGACCGAGGATCTGCTGCGCAAGATGCCTGGGATGCAGGTCAAGGACGGCCAGGTGTCCCATGGCGGCGAGACGGTCAAGAAAGTCCTTGTCGACGGTAAGGAGTTCTTCGGGTCCGACCCCTCAGCCGCACTTAAGAACATCGACGCCGGCATGGTCGATAAGATTGAGGTTTTCGACAAGCAGAGCGAGCAAGCCGCGTTCACAGGGTTCTCCGACGGGACCGAGGAGAAGACAATCAACATCCTCACCAAGCCCGAGGCCCGCGGTGGCTCTTTCGGACGGGCCTATGGTGGCCTCGGGTCCGATCGGCACTACGAGGCGGGCGGCACTGCCAATGTCTTCACTCCTGCCAAGAACAGGATTTTCGCCATGGGCGCGGTCAACAATGTCAACAATGCGGGCTTCTCTATGCCCGATGCCTCTGGCGGGCAGATGGCTGCGGGTCTCAACACCGCGGGCTCGCTCGGTCTCAACTACGGGTTCGAGGGCGATAGCGGTTTGACCGTCGAGGCGAGCTATATGTATGGCCACAAGCGGAACAAGAGCAACAGCTCTATCGTCCAGGAGTATTTTTCCGCCGATGTCTCTGATAGTCTCCACTCCTACCAGAGCGCTGCCGACAGTCGCGCCAGGTCCAATAGCCACACGGCGGCCCTCAAGGTCAAGTGGGCTGCCGGGGCGAGCGACTCGTTCGTGGCCGAGCCGTCGTGGAGCTGGCAGGGCGGCTCTAATTCAAGCGAATCGTCAGGTGTCGATTTCCGCGATTCTGTAGCCTATAAGTCTACGCGCCAGCGGTCGGCGTCAAGTTCAGACTCCTGGTCGCTGGGGCTGAGGCTCACGTGGCGGCACAAGTTCGCGCTTCCGCGTCGCACGCTCTCTTTGGGGCTTCGTGCGTCTGGCAAGTCTTCCGCCTCGTCAAGCTCTTCTCTGAGTCTCCAAACCGACGGGGCGGAGCCTCCCTCCCAGCCTGGCGGCGATGATGGCGGGGCTGTCTCCGAGGCGGTCTTACCCAATGTCCCCGCTCTTCTCGCCGACTCCGTTTGGGTGGGTAATGCCGCGGGGCGACGTGCGCAAGGTCAGGAGTCC
>CAKVCS010000063.1 GCA_934725785.1 uncultured Bacteroidales bacterium
TACATCAAGTGCCGTACCAAGGGTGGCATGATTGTGGACGTCTTCGGCATCGAGGCGTTCCTTCCCGGTTCGCAGATTGACGTCAAGCCCATCCGCGACTACGACATCTTCGTTGGCAAGACTATGGAGTTCAAGGTCGTTAAGATCAATGCCGAGTTCCGCAACGTTGTCGTATCTCACAAGGCTCTCATCGAGGCCGAGCTCGAGCAGCAGAAGAAGGAGATCATCTCCAAGCTTGAGAAGGGTCAGGTCCTCGAGGGCACTGTCAAAAACATCACCTCTTACGGCGTATTCGTGGATCTCGGTGGCGTCGACGGCCTCATCCACATCACCGACCTCTCTTGGGGCCGCGTCTCCCACCCGGAGGAGGTTGTCTCCCTCGACCAGAAGATCAATGTCGTCATCCTCGACTTCGACAACGAGAAGAAGCGCATCGCCCTCGGTCTCAAGCAGCTCACCCCACATCCTTGGGACGCTCTCGATCCCAACCTCAAGGTTGGTGACCGCGTCAAGGGTAAGGTCGTCGTCATGGCCGACTATGGCGCGTTCGTAGAGATCGCTCCGGGCGTAGAGGGCCTTATCCATGTATCTGAGATGTCTTGGTCTCAGCACCTCCGCAGCGCTCAGGACTTCCTCAAGGTTGGTGACGAGGTTGAGGCTCAGGTTCTCACCCTCGACCGCGAGGAGCGCAAGATGTCCCTTGGCATCAAGCAGCTGCACCCGGATCCTTGGATGAACATCGAGGAGAAGTATCCCGTCGGTTCAAAGCACACCGCCATAGTGCGCAACTTCACGAGCTTCGGCATCTTCGCAGAGCTTGAGGAGGGCATTGACGGCCTCATCCACATCTCCGACCTCTCTTGGACGAAGAAGATTAAGCACCCGAGCGAGTTCACCCAGGTTGGCGCCAACATCGACGTCGTCGTTCTCGACATCGACAAGGAGAACCGCCGCCTCAGCCTCGGCCACAAGCAGCTCGAGGAGAATCCTTGGGATGTCTTCGAGACTGTATTCACCGTCGGCTCTGTCCATGAGGGCACCATCACCGAGATGGTAGACAAGGGCGCAATCATCGCACTCCCCTACGGCGTCGAGGGCTTTGCAACTCCTCGCCACCTCATCAAGCAGGATGGCACCCAGGCCAAGGTTGACGAGAAGCTCCCGTTCCGCGTCATCGAGTTCAACAAGAACCAGAAGCGCATCATCGTCTCCCACTCTCGCACGTTCGAGGAAGGCAAGGGCGATGACAAGGAGCGCAAGCCGCGCGCAAAGAAGACCACAGCCAGCACTGGTTCCGCCGTCCGCAAGCAGGTTGAGGCTAAGGACGTCACCACTCTTGGTGACATCACCAACCTTGCAGCTCTCAAGGGTTAGCTTGAGGCCGCAGAGAAGAAGAACGACTAATTTCTCATTTTGGGGAAGTTATTCCTATAAAATCTTCTGAGATAACGAACTCTATACGGGTGTACATACCCCCGTATGGAGTTCGTTTTTTTGATTATTGCGCGGATTTTGTCACTTTTGGACTTTTCCAACGTAGAAGTGTGCTGGTGACCAGCCATGTAACAGAATAACAAACTCAAGTTTCCATGTCAAATTTCACTTCCGAGATCAAGGACGGCTACTCTATTATATATATGGAGGCAGACTCACTCGACAACCAGACGACAGCAGAGCTCCGATCAGAGCTTGTCTTGCTTGCTGGCAACGGCATCTGCAACATGATAATAGACCTTAGCAAGTGCCACTATTGCGACACGTCCGGGCTCAGCGCTATACTTATAGCGCACCGCCTTTGCAAAGATGGCGTGCTTATTCTTGTTGGTGTGTCTGCCGAGGTGTCGAATATTCTGTCAATCCAACGTTTTGATCCTGAGCTCATAATAGAGTCCGACTTGGCGGCAGCCGAGGAAAAGATGCGGGGTGTCATAACTCCGAAGTAGAGTAGTTTTTCAATGGAGTTGACCATCTTGGGCTGCAATACAGCCGCCCCTTCACATTCCGCCCAGGTTCTTTCTGTCGGCGGGCATCTATTTCTGATTGATTGCGGCGAGGGGACCCAGTTCCAGCTGCGCAAGTTCCACGTGAACATAATGCGGATAGAGACCGTCTTTATTTCGCACAATCATGGAGATCATGTGTTTGGGCTCATAGGTCTGTTGTCGACAATGTCGCTATTATCGAGGTCCACCCCACTTTCGATATTCGCACCGCCGGAGGTTGAGGCTATTATGAAGCCGCTCATTGCGACGTATTGTGACAACATGTCATTCGCAGTCAGTTTCCACAGCCTGAGATTCGACAAACCGGAGGTCTTGCAGGGAATCCACTGCGCATACGTGAAGTCTATTCCTTTGCGTCACCGAATTGACACTTGTGGATTCTACTTCTGTGAATTAGCCAAAGAGCCCAACGTGAAGAAATCTGCCATATACAAGTATGGGTTGTCAATAGCCGACATTGTCTCGGTGAAAAATGGGCGGACTCTTTACGATGTCAACGGTGAGGAGATCCCGCGCGCGGAGCTCGTGAACGAGCCTCCAAAGCCCCGCAGCTACGCTTATATATCAGACACTTCATATTTGCCACCAATTGTGAAAGACATAAGCGGCGTATCGCTGTTATATCACGAGTCGACGTTCCTTTCAGACCATCAGGAGCTTGCCATAAAGACGTTGCACTCCACGCCACGCCAGGCGGCATTGATTGCAAAAGAGGCTAACGCGGGCAAGCTGCTGCTCGGGCATTTCTCCAGCAGATATGGGGCGACTGACCGTTTTGAGGATGAGGCGCGAGCCGTCTTCCCTGACACGACAGCGGTCTACGACGGATTCAAGATAGTTTTTTAACTTGCGGGACATTCTCGGTAGCAACAGGCCTAGACATTCACCCCAATAAAGGGGAACTGGCTATGTAAAAGCCGCCATTCGCAGAAAAATCACAAACAAAACCTTATTATTCCGCACATTTGCGAAAAATAAGGTTCAGCATGAAAAGAAGATTACTTGGCATCGTTTATCTCGGCATCACAATTCTGACAATTGTGTGGGGCATGGGGCTTGAGTGTGAATCACCAAAGGCTATAAAAAGGAGCCGTTTGCCGCACCATAATTGGCCTGGACTGATAGTCTGCCCGCACTGTGGCGGGAGCATACCCATGCCACAGCCCCCCAAGCCTCCCAAGGGGCGGGGCGAACGCCTGACTCCGAACGGCAGCGGAATTCCTTGCGAAATGGTCAACGACTCGGTGCGTTGCGGACGCGACAAAGCGCAGCGACACAGGCATACGCACGGGCCCAGAGCCGAAGCGGAATCCGATGGCGTAAAGCCATTGCGCCATTGACGAGCCGCGAGAGTTTGAGTCTGATTGCGCACAAGCGCGGAACAAATTAAAACCACACTCGGGCCCTCCACAAAATGGAACTTGCGTAAACGACAGGATTTACGACACTAAACGAAGACTCCATTGCGTGGCTCGAGGCTAATATACAGCGGGGTGACGAAACTCTCCATGCCTGAAGGTTGGGGCGGGGCTTTCGTCGCCCCGCCTTTTTATTGCGCGCTCGACTTGACAATATCCGAATTTTGACGGGTTCTCCATAAGAAACACATTTGGGAGGCCTTTACCCAACATTTAATTGCCCACCTGACCAGCCCCAACACTCTCCGCCCAGAGCCAGCGCGCCCTTCGTCACAGCCCCAAAGGCAAACAAACAGCATGCAAACCATATGGTTAACAGGAAAAAACGCTAATTTTGCCGCCAAATGCAGCGGCTCTTTCGCAAAAGAGGCGGTGCGGCTAAGACGGACAGCAAATATTAGTAACAGAGCACAAGACAGACAAGACAATGACGTTCGACGACCTGAACATCAAGAAATATTTCAAGACCAACCTGCGCGACATGGGCCTGCGCGACCTCACGCTAATCCAGGAGCGCGCATACCCCGCCATAATGTCGGGACGCGACGTGATGGGCATAGCACAGACCGGCACAGGCAAGACCATAGCATACCTGCTGCCCGCCCTCAACCTGTGGAAGTTCTCACCCAAGCATGAGCCTCAAATACTAATTCTCGTGCCGACGCGCGAGCTTGTGGTCCAAGTGGTCGAGCAAGTCGAGAAGCTCACGAAAGACTGCGGTATCATGGTCGCAGGCGTGTGGGGCGGCGTGGGCATACAGCCGCAGGCGGCAAGGATACGCGAGGGGGCCGACGTGCTCGTAGGCACGCCCGGCAGGCTCCTCGACATAGCCCTGCAGGGCCTGTTGCGCTTCGGCTCCATTCGCAGACTGGTGCTTGACGAGGTTGACGAGATGCTGGAACAGGGCTTCCGCACCCAGATAGGCCGCGTGCTCGACCTCCTGCCCTCCAAGCGGCAGAACCTGATGTTCTCGGCCACCATGAATAACGAGA
This sequence comes from uncultured Bacteroidales bacterium, assembly GCA_934725785.1. Lineage (GTDB taxonomy): Bacteria > Bacteroidota > Bacteroidia > Bacteroidales > Marinilabiliaceae > W3P20-009. The sequence goes on from CAKVCS010000063.1 coordinate 4,414, forward strand.
TTGAGAGCCTTGCCGACACATTCTTCAACAGCCCCATGAAAATAGAGGCTGCCCCAATGGGCACTCCGTTGGAGAACATACGTCAGACGGTAATCGACGTCCCAAACTTCAACACCAAGATAAACCTTCTGACGCACCTGCTCTCGACAAGGGAGGACATGACGCGCGTGATGGTGTTCGTATGCTCAATAGCCATGGCTGACCTCGTGTATGAGAGACTCAGCAAAAGCCTGGCCACAGCCGAGGCGGACGGCGGACGCCACGTGACGCTGGACTACCTGCACTCGCGACGCACGCAAAGCCAGCGATTCAACGCGCTGCGGACATTCCGAGACGGCAAAACAGACGCACTGATAGCCACCGACCTCATAGCCCGCGGCATTGACGTGGACGGTGTGAGCCACGTCATATGCTTCGACATGCCGTTCGAGCCGGAGCAGTACATCCACAGGATCGGCCGCACCGGACGCGTAAGGCTGGCCGAGCCCACTGAAGGCGAGAGCGGAAGCACAATATGCGTGGAGGAGGGACACGCCATATCGTTCTGCACGCAGGCGGAGCAGGCCGCCCTGACGAACATAGAGGGGCTGATGAAAACGCAAGTGCCGCGCGAGGAGATGCCAGAGGGCGTGGAAGTGTCGGACTCCCTGATAGAGAGCGAGCTGCCAACCGTGAGGATGCGCAACAGCCTCACCGAGATAGACTCGACACCAGGCTCCGCATTCCACGAAAAGAGCGAGAAGAACAGGAAGGTGAACCACAGAGTATCGCACAAAACGCTGATGAGGCAAAAATATGGTAAGCCCATAAAACGCAGACCGAAAAAATAGCAGCGCATGGCACAAGGGAAGTTAGACAAGACGGACTACCACATATTGCGAATACTGCAGCAGAACTGCAACCTGACCACCAAGGAGCTGGCGCAACAGGCTAACCTGTCGACCACGCCCGTGTTCGAGCGGGTGCGCAGAATGGAGAAAGACGGCGTGATACGCAAATATGTGGCCGTCCTGGACAACGCCAAGATAAACTACGGCTTCACCGTGTACTGCAACGTCAAGCTGAAACAGGTCAATTACCAGTCGGCGAGCGACTTCGTTGAAGCGATAAGACCCATAAGGCAGGTGGCTGAGTGCTACAACATATCGGGCGAATTCGACTACATGCTGAAGATATACGCCCAGGATATGAAGGACTACCAGCACTTCATCCTTAACGTCCTCGGGAAGATAGATTGCATAGGCGGAATTCAGAGCAACTTCGTGATAGACACCGCCAAAGAGGACATAGGCATACAATTACCAGACTTGGAGGCTTAAGCGAGATGAACGTAAAAGAAGCCGTGGCCGCAGGCATAACCGCAGCCGCCATCCTTGCGGCTGTCGGAATAATGCTTGCGAGCTCAGCAATGCCAGACGGGCAAACAGGCCCGAGACGCCCGCACGAGACAAGCCTGCCCGAGGTGCCGGACGCCATTGACTTTTGCGGTGAGCCGGCCCCGCTGGACAGGCGCGACGTGCGCGAGAGCCTGGAGCGCGAGATAATATCCAACACATTCCTTCACTCGTCAACGCTTCTCAACATAAAACGCAGCGGCAGATACTTCCCCGTGATTGAGAAAGTGCTGAAGGATATGGACATGCCGGACGACCTGAAATACCTCTGCGTCGCGGAGAGCAACCTGACCCCGACCATCGGCTCGCCCGCAGGGGCGTGCGGGCTGTGGCAATTCATGGAGGGCACGGCCAGAGAGTACGGCCTCACCGTCAACGACGAGATAGACGAGCGCATGGATGTGGAGAAAAGTACACGCGCCGCATGCAAAATGCTGCGCGACAGCTATATGAAACTCGGCAGCTGGTCGCTCGCCGCAGCCGCATAC